>JBGQDJ010000116.1:0-7917 GCA_041495805.1 Geobacteraceae bacterium | reverse complement strand
GTTGCGACAAAGGCTGCGTCCGGCTTTCTCGGCCCATACGGAACGGTAATCCTTTCGGGCGCTTTTTTCATCTCGGCGATAGGCGGATTAAACGGCTCCATACTCACCAGTTCCCGCATACCCTACGCCATGGCCAGGGAAAAGATGATGCCGAGGTTCATGGGTGTGGTGCACCCCAGGACCCACGTTCCGGTTCGCTCTGTCCTCATCCAGGGTGGGTGGGCCGTAGTCCTGGCGGTTTCCGGCACCTTCGACCAGCTTACCGACTACGTCGTGTTCGCGGGTTGGGTCTTTTACGCCCTTGCCTCGATCTCCCTCATCATCTTCCGTCTCAGGATGCCCGATGCCCCCCGCGGCTACCGGGTCCCCCTCTATCCCTGGCTGCCGCTCCTCTTTGCGGTTTTTGCAGCGGCACTACTGGTCAATACCCTTATAACCTCTCCGAGGGAGTCGCTTGCAGGCCTGGTAATCATCGCCTCCGGCGTGCCGGTTTTCCTTTGGATGAGACTGGGGGATAAGACCAACGACGGGGATAAAGCTTAATAGAACGCGGATGACGCGCTTGCGCGCCGAAGCGCTACAGCGCGCAGGTGTGGATTGGACGGATCTACGCGGATAAAACATATTTAAGACCTGCTTTATCCGCGTAGATCCGCTAAAATCAGATTTGATCCGCGTTCCATTGGTTTTGAATTGCTTCAGCTTTGTAGTTTCAGATTCACCTTGCCTTGAACAATGCCTGCTCCAGATCGGCGATTATGTCGTCCGGGTGCTCGGCCCCTACGCAGAGGCGGACCAGGTTCGGGGGGATGTTCGCCATGTTCCGCGCCGTTTCCCCCTGCTGCTGGTGGGTGGATATGGCCGGAATGGTGGCGACGCTCTTTATCCGACCGAGATCGGTGGCCCTCCATATCCGCTGAAGTGCGTCAAAGAAGCCGCGGGTCTTCTCGATCCCACCCTTTACACAGAACGACAGGAGGTGCCCGTAGCGGTTGACCGGCCGCCCGTACTGTTCATCGTACTCCGCATCCACCAGCCACATGTACCTCTTGGCCAGATCGTGCAGGGGGTGGTTGGGGAGCCCAAGATACTGGACGCTCTCGACCATCGGCTGCGTCTCCAGGAACCGGGCGACCTTCATGGCGTTCCTGCTCATCAGGTCCATCTTGGAGCGAAGCGTGCGCATGTCGTTAAGGGTCATGACCGCCTGCATGGGGTGGAGGTTCGGGCCGAAGTCCCGGTTCTGCTGGTACTTTATATAGAGAGAGAAATCGGTTTTGAGCTGGTCGTCGTCGATGTTGGTCACCAGGTTCTTCCGGGCGATCACCGCCCCGCAGACCCCGAAGCCGCTGCTGGTAAGGCTCTTGGTGGCTGACTGGACAACGATGTCCGCCCCATGGCAGATGGGGCGGAGCAGCGCCGGCGTCGCGATTGTCGAGTCGCATATGAGGGGGATGTTGTGGCTGTGGGCCAGCTCCGCAACGGCCCTGATGTCAAAGAAACCGAGCTGGGGGTTGCTGGGGAGCTCGCCGTAGAGAAAGCGGGTATGTATGTCGATCTTCGATGCCCATTCATCCAGGTCGGTCGCGTCCAGGACCCAGCGGCACTCGATGTTGTGTTCCCGCATCAGGCGTGCCGTGAATTGCTGGTATGTGCCGCCGTAGCATTGGACCGTGGCGACGAAATTGCGCTTTTCGCAGACGTCCTTTTGCACCTTCAGGAACGGGTTAACAGCCGTCATTATCGCGGACATGCCGGATGAGGTGGAACAGCATGAAGTCTCCCCGTCATATCCGTATCCCTCCAACAGAGCCAGGGTCCATTCATAATAGTAGGTGGATGGATTGGCTATCCGCGAGTAACTCCAGGAGGGAATCTTGTAGGCGAGCGCGGCTGCCATCTCGTCAGAGTCGCGGAACGCCTGGGCGGTGCTCATGAAGATCGGCTCGATGATCGACCCCTGGTAGTCCTCCACCGCGTCCCGGACCGTATAGAGGCCGTGTACCGCTATCGTGTCGAACTTCCATTTCTTTACCACCTCGTGGATGTACCGGTCCCGGTCAGCCAGGTACCTGTTGTTGCTATCGATGTAAGCCTGCATTCCTCTGGTGATTTCAACGTCATCGGTCTTCGGCATAATCCCTCCCTTTCGGAGTTATGAAGCGATGCAGGAAAGCGGGGAGGTCAAATCCTGCTGTCGGCGCCTGTTCCATTCGTTGGCAGCGCCATGCAGTGCTCGCATTGCGCTAATTTCTCATAGAAGGCGGGAAGCAGCTTGATGCATCTCCCTGTCTGGATTTCGATCTCATGGTCATCCTTCATCTTCTTCATCACCCTGGTAACGGTCTCTCTGGTGATCAGGACACGGTCGGCAAGACTCTGGTGTGAAAAGTGCTTGGTGATTATCACTCCGCTGCTGTCCTCTATCCCCAAGGTCTTTCCATAGCGCGCCAGGGTCGCCCTGATCTTGGATTCAGCATTATTCATCCCAATAATGCTGTGAAAAATCCAGGCTTCACGCAGGCGTTTACAGAGCATCGCAATGATCCCCTGTAACGCCTCATTGTTCTTCAGGAAGAATTCGTCAAAAAGAGTTTTAGTGATTAATAGCAACTTGCATGGCTGCATTGCGATGATCGTGGCAAAATCAGTGCGGCCGTCAAGAAGATCCATGTCACCGAAAAAGTCGCCGCTATGCCTGAACGCCATTACCCGTTCCTTGCCATCGGCGGAAAAATCCACCACCTTGACCCGCCCCTTGAGGATGATATACATCTGCGGGCCATGGTCATCATCCACGAAAACGGTTTCGCCGCTGCGATAGCCGTAGATATTGGCTTTGTCCAGCAGCGACGACAGTTCATTATCTGTGAAGTTTGCAAAAATCGGGATTTTCTTTACCCTCTTTTTAACAAGCTCCGGATCAAAACTTGTTCGGATCATAGTATTTACTCCTTTTCCATATGCCTGTTTTGCAAATCCTTCAAAGCGATCTGGATCTCTTCGACCGACGCGGTTTCACGGGATAAATGAACCGCATCCCGGAATATTTTTCACCATCACCTATAATAATTAAGGATAGCACACAGACAGAGGTGTCAAGGGGCGGAAATGGAATTAATCATCTCAGCTCGCCCCGCTACGCTCCTGGTGGTCATCATCAGGTTCATGCGGTATGAACAGTCCCATCCCCCCCTCATGGCAACTTTATGATTCCACAAAAAAAGCCGCTCCATCGGCTAAACACCGATAGAGCGGCTTTCTATATCAAGTTTCCTGATCGGAAACCATCGTTTCTATCTGGAATGCCGATTTATTTTTTTTGCATCACCTTTCTGATCCCGGCTGCGATTCCTTCGCTGTCAAGTCCATACATCCTGCGCAGTTCCGGCTGTTCGCCCTGTTCGATAAAGCAGTCAGGATATCCGAAGCGGGTAACCCGGGTCCCTTCCACCCCTTCTTCCTCCAGTAGTTCCAGGACCGCGGAGCCGAAGCCCCCCATAAGGGCGTTCTCTTCCACGGTAAAGAAGACGCCGCTGCTGCGGGCAAGGGAAAGAATCAGATCGCGGTCGAGCGGCTTTATGAAACGGGCATTTACCACCGCCAGGTCGATCCCCTCCGTTGCCAGTGTATTTGCAGCCTCGCAGGCGGGATAGACCATGACGCCGACCGCAAATATTACGCCGTCCGGTCCGGTCCGCAGCACCTCGGCCTGCCCTATCGGAATCTTCCTGAGTTTCTGGTCGAGCGGAACTCCGTAGGCATTGCCGCGCGGATAGCGAAGCGCAGCCGGGCCGTCGTGCTCGATGGCCGTATAGAGCATGTGCTGGAGTTCGTTCTCGTCCTTGGGGGCCATCAGGGTCATATTGGGGAGGATGCGGAGGTACGACAGGTCGAACACACCATGATGGGTCGGTCCGTCGCTCCCGACAAGACCCGCCCGGTCGATGGCGAATACAACAGGCAGGTTCTGCAGGCAGACATCGTGGAAGACCTGGTCGAATGCCCTCTGGAGAAACGAGGAATAGATCGCTACTACCGGCCGGTAGCCTTCCGCGGCCATCCCCGCGGCAAATGTCACCCCGTGTTGTTCGGCAATCCCCACATCGAAAAAGCGCTTGGGGAACTCCCTGGAAAAAGAGGTAAGGCCGGTGCCGTCGGGCATTGCCGCGGTAATGGCGACAACCCTCTCATCCTCGGCCGCGATTCTTTTCATGGTGTCGCCGAAAACCGCGGTATAGGAGGCGGCCCCCCCTTTCCCTTTCAGGACCTTGCCTGTGGCGACATCGAATGGGCCGACACCGTGAAACAGGGACGGCTTCTCTTCGGCAGGCCGGTATCCCTTACCCTTCTTGGTCAGGACATGTATCAGCACCGCATCGTCAAAACGCTTGACGTTTTCCAGGGTCTCCAGAAGGAGTTCTATGTTGTGCCCGTCGATGGGGCCGATGTATTCGAAGCCGAATGCCTCGAAGAGCATCCCCGGCGTGAAGAGCCCTTTCAGTGACTCCTCGGCGCGCTTGGCTACCTTGAGCATCCCTTTTCCGAAGCCGTCGAGCCCCTCCAGGAAACCTTCCACATCCTTTTTGATCCTGTGGACGAATTCGCTGGTGATGGTCCGGGAAAGGAGGGTGGAAACCGCCCCCACATTTTCCGCAATGGACATCTCGTTGTCATTCAATATAACAATCAGGTCTTTATTGAGATGCCCCGCATTGTTCAGCCCTTCATAGGCCAGGCCGCCGGTCATGGAGCCGTCGCCGATCACTGCGATGACCTTGTTTCCGGCCTTCTTCAGGTCGCGCCCGACAGCCATGCCGAGGGCCGCGGAGATGGAGGTGGATGCATGTCCCACGTCGAATGCGTCATGGGGAGATTCATCTCTCTTCGGGAAACCGCTTATCCCCCCGAGGGTGCGCAGGGTCCCGAAGCGTTCCCGGCGTCCGGTCAGGAGCTTGTGGGCATAGGCCTGATGGCCCACATCCCAGACGATCTTGTCCTGGGGAGAGGCAAAGACCCGGTGGAGGGCGATGGTCAGTTCCACCACGCCGAGACTGGGAGCCAGATGACCGCCGTTGGCCGCACAGGTGGCGATGATCACCTCCCTGAGTTCCGCGGCGAGCATATTCAGCTCTTTGAGAGAAAGCCCCTTGATGTCCGCGGGTGAGTTGATTTTTTCCAGTATTTTGGGCATAAATTTCAGTTCTTATGATTTCCTGTTGACAACGTATCTGGCGATCTCCCTCAGGGGATCGGCCTTTTCATCAAAAACCGAGAGGGCGTCGAGGGCCATTTCCACCAACTCGGCGGCCCGCCGTTTCGCCTCGACAATCCCCATAACAGCCGGGTAGGTGGCCTTTCCCCGAGCTATGTCGCTCCCGGCGTCCTTGCCGATCTCCTCGGTGGTCCCTTCGATATCCAGGATATCGTCCGCTATCTGGAAGGCCAGGCCTATCGCTTCGCCGTATCTGGTAACGGCGTTCAGCCGGGCGCCGTCAGCGCCTCCCAGGATCGCCCCTGCCTTCACGGATGCCTTGATCAGAGCGCCGGTCTTGTGGGTATGGATGTACTGCACCGTTGCCAGATCGATATCGGATTTCCCTTCGCTCTCCATATCCACCACCTGCCCCCCCACCATGCCCCGTGAACCGGCGCAGCGGCCGATCTCGTGGACCACCGGAAGGAGCCTCGCAGCATCTGCATTACCCATGTATTCCGGGTTGGAGAGGAGTATGAAGGCCTCGGTCAGGAGGGCATCGCCGGCAAGGATGGCTATCGCCTCGCCGAAGACCTTGTGGTTGGTGGGGTTACCGCGCCGGAAATCATCGTCGTCCATTGCAGGCAGGTCATCATGGATCAGCGAATAGGTATGGATCATCTCCATGGCGCAGGCTGCCGGCATGGCATTGCCGATATCGCCCCCTACCGCATCGCAGGCCGCCAGCAAAAGGATCGGCCGCACCCGCTTACCCCCGGCGAAAACCGAATAGCGCATCGATTTATGGAGGGATAGCGGCAGCTCATCCGCGGGTGGGAGAAATCTGTCAAGGGCCTTATCCACCAGAGTGCAACGTTCTTTGAGATATTTTTTCAGGTCCATTATTTTCTCTCTATAGCGACCAGTGACCAGTGACCAGCGACCAGCGACCATCGACCATCGATTTGTAATTGGATTAGCTTTGCCTTCAGCCTTCAGCCTGTTCTTGTCACTCCTCCGGCCGGAATTCTTCGCGGGTAAAGCCTCCGTCTTTCTGTTTTAAAAGAAGTTCGACGCGCTTTTCCGCTTCGTTAAGTTTGTTCGAGCAGAAAGCCGCCTGCTTCACACCTTCCTCAAAGGCCTTCAGGGAATCATCCAGGGAGAGTTCGCCACCCTCAAGCTTTTTGACCACATCTTCCAGTTTTTTCAGCGCTGTCTCGAATTTTTCCGCAGCCATCGGGAGACTCCCATCGTTCAGGGTTCAGGGTACAGGGTACTAATGAGTTTCTTCGAGTTTCTCATTATACAGATTACCCGGTTTCAGTCAAGATTTCCATGCTTGCCGGTTTACGGGCGCTTCGCGTCCACCGTGCAGAGAGCCCCCCCCTTATGAAACCTGATGTCAATAGTGTCGCCCGGTTTCAGTTGTTCGCTCTCCCTGACGGTAGTTCCTTCAGGAAGCAGGGTGGCTATGGCATATCCGCGAGAAAGGGTCTGCAGCGGAGACAATGCCTGGAGTTTTCCGGAATTTACCGCCGTGCTTTCGTGAAGCCTCTCCAGGGTTCGGCACAGGGCATGCTCCCCTCTGGCGAACAGTGAGAGGAGATGCTCTCTTCCGCGTTCCACCATGAGGCCGGGATTGGTAAGGCGCAAGTGGTTGCCAAGATTTTCCAGTCTCACGCTACGCCGCCTCAGCTCTCCCCTGAAGGAAAAGCTGAGCCGTTCGGAGAGGTCGTCGGTCCGTTGCGACAGGTGACCGAGGAGCATGGAGGGGTCTTTCAGGGAGCGGGCCAGCGCATGCACGCTTCCCCGGTAATCGGCCAGTTCATGGCGAATCCCCTGCTTCAATCTATGGGAGAGTGCATCCAGTTCAGAGGCCAGCTCCGTCTTGCTCTTCACCACCAGTTCGGCGGCGGCGGACGGTGTCGGTGCACGCAGGTCGGCGACGAAATCGGCTATGGTAAAATCCACCTCATGCCCGACTGCCGAGATGACCGGTATCCGCGAATGGTAGATGGCCCTGGCCACGATCTCTTCATTGAAGGCCCACAGATCTTCCATGGAGCCGCCGCCGCGGCCGACTATCATCACGTCGATATCACCGTAGCGGTTGAAATCCCTGACCGCCCGGGCGATCTCCGTTGCCGCCCCCTCTCCCTGGACCTTCACCGGGTAGATGAGCACCTCCACATTGGCGAAGCGCCGGTCCAGCACATTCAGGATGTCATGGATCGCCGCGCCGGTGGCGGATGTGACGATGCCGATCCTTTGCGGGAGCTTGGGGATCTGCTTTTTATGGGCTTCATCGAAGAGCCCTTCCTTGGCAAGACGCTCCTTCAACTGGATGAAAGCCATTTGCAGGGCGCCGATCCCCAGGGGCTCAAGGTATTCGATGATCAGCTGGTACTCGCCGCGCGGCTCGAAGAGCGACACTCTCCCCCGCACGACCAGCCCCATGCCGTCCTTCGGCTTGAATTTAAGCGCCCTGGACGACGCGCGGAACATTACGCAGCGGATCTGCGCTCCGGCATCCTTCAGGGTGAAATATAGATGGCCGGAAACCGGCATAGCCAGGTTGGAAACCTCCCCTTCAACCCAGACCCGCTCGAAGTTCTCCTCCAGCACATCCTTGATCAGCGAGGTCAGGCGGGAAACAGTAAGTATGCGCCTGTCGGTGAAAAGGTCCATCAAAACCTCGTAGCTGGTTGCTGGTTGCTGGT
>JBGQDJ010000115.1:0-7927 GCA_041495805.1 Geobacteraceae bacterium | reverse complement strand
ATCAGGTACCAGGCATTCCCCAGCGGTCAAAACATGATCGACATGGGGATGGTAAAATTATTTTTATATGTCATTATCCTTATGCTGGTTTCTTTCTTCGTGGAGATATACAAATACTCACGTGACACATCCAACATGGAGACCGCCGCCCGCATCATATTGTCTATGGTCATTTCTTTCTTGATACTCTCTACTCTCTATTACTCCGCCCCCTTCTTCATGTTCGGTAGAGGCGTTCTGGTCATTGCACTTCTTTTCTTCGGCGTTTTCCAGTTTCTCTTTCATGCCAGTTACCGGATGTGCGGTAAGTTCAGAGGATTCGCAAAACGGATACTGATTCTAGGCGCAGGTCCGCTGGCAGGCCAGATGGGAAAAATCATCCCGTTTAATGAGGGCAACTATATCCTTTCCGGTTACGTCAATTGCTCCAATGAGCAGGTCCATGTCCCCGCATGTGAAATACTTGAATCAAGCGGGGAACTCTACGAAACAGTCAAACGGGAGAATGCGTACAAGATTGTGGTCTCCCTTTCGGAACGACGAGGGATGCTTCCGCTTCAGGAGATCATGGCCTGCAAGCTGAGCGGAATAGAGGTTGTGGATGCTCCCTCCTTTTATGAAAAGATGACAGGCAAGCTCCTCCTGGAAAATATAACCCCAAGCTGGTTCATTTTTTCCGAGGGGTTCCGGATCACCGCCCCGATCCGCCTGATAAAAAGGTTTACCGATGTAGTTCTATCCGCAGCCGGGATAATAGTTGTCCTCCCCTTTTTCCCTCTTTTGGCCCTGGCGATACGGCTCGATTCACCGGGACCTATTTTTTTCCGGCAGGTTCGTGTCGGTGAAAGGGAGAAAAACTTCCTTCTTTTCAAGTTCAGAACGATGCGGGTTGATGCGGAAAGCGGCACAGGCGCGGTCTGGGCGCAAGAGAAAGACCCTCGGGTGACTAGGGTAGGCAATTTCTTCCGCAAGAGCCGTATTGATGAGATTCCCCAGCTCTTCAACGTCTTTATGGGGGACATGAGCCTGATAGGACCAAGACCCGAGCGGCCTGAGTTCATCGATCAACTCAAAAAGGTCATCCCCTACTATTCCGAACGGCATTTCGTCAAGCCCGGGGTTACCGGCTGGGCGCAGGTCCGTTATCCCTACGGGGCCTCAGTGGAAGATGCACTTGAAAAACTTCGCTATGACCTGTATTATATTAAAAACCTTACTTTAACTTTTGATATCATGATCATCCTCGAAACGATCAAAGTTGTTCTGTTCAGGCGGGGTGGACGTTAGACAGCGGACAGCGGACAGTTAAACAGAGACCAGTGGAGAGCGACCAGTGACCAGTGTATAGTCTCCAACTGTTCAACTGTTTTAACTGTTCAACTGTCCCCTGACTTAAGGAGATTCAATGAAAGCAATTCTGATGGGTATCTTGTTTATGTTTCTTGCAGCGTCACCGATTTACGCCGGTGACTACGTAATAGGCGAAGGGGATGGCCTCGACATCGCAGTATGGGGAGTGAAGGACCTGAACAGCTTGGTCAAGGTCCGGCCCGACGGTAAGATCACCATTCCCGGACTCGGGGATGTAAAGGCCAGCGGTTTCACACCCACGGCCCTGCAGAGCGATCTCGCTGAACGCTTCAAGAAGCTGGTCAAAAACCCCATTGTCACGGTAACGGTTCGGGAGATCACCAACAACCGCGTTTACATCTTCGGCGGGGGGGTCGCTCCGGGAGTCCAGGATCTGAACCGGAGAACCACTCTCCTTCAGCTTCTCTGCACGATAGGGACTCTTCCGGTTTCAGCCGGCGGGGGCTCCCAGGCACAGATTACTGGTGGTCAAGCCCTGATCGGCGGTGGATCGCAGCCCACCGGATCTGGTAGGGCTCCAGACTTCAAAAAGGCATATGTACTTCGTAACGGTAAGAAAATTAAAGAGGATTTCACCAGATTGTTCATAAATGGTGAAATCGGCGAAGACATCGTAATCGAATCAAACGACGCTATATACATTCCCCAGTTGCCGGACAGAAATGTTTACGTCCTCGGTGCGGTCACCACTCCACGTTCCATCGAGTATCGGGAGGGGATGTCTGTAATGGAAGCGATCCTTGAATGCGGTGGTTTTACAAGATTCGCAAAACAGAATGATACTGTCATCCACCGCAAGGAAAACGGTAAAGATACTTCAATAGATGTAAGAGCGAAGGACCTCATGAATGACGCCGACCTGAGCCAGAATGTCAAGCTCAAGCCGGGCGATTACGTGGTAGTGAAGGAAGGAATGTTTTAAAGGCAGCGTACAGGGGACAGGGACCAGGGACTAGCGACCAGAGACCAGTTTCTAGATCCCACTGTTTGACTGTTCAACTGTTTAATTGCCCGCTATACCCTGTACGCTGTCCCCTGATAAAAAAACGGAGTTTTCCCAATGCAGAATGAATTCGATTACAGAAAATATCTCGCCCTCTTGAACACGCACAAGCGGCTTTTCGCTATTACCGCATTAGCCATTATGACCGGCGCGGTGGTGATCAGTTATGTGCTTCCGAAAACATACGAGTCGCGTAGCACTATTTTTGTTGAGAAAAATGTGCTCAGCGATCTGCTAAGAGGGCCTGCATCAAGATCCGACATGGAGGATGCCCTTAAGGGTCTGAATTATTCCATTAAAAGCAGATCGCTTTTTACAAAGGTCATAAATGACCTCGATTTAAATCTGAGTAAAAAGAGTGATGCCCAACTAGAAACCTTCATCATGGGTTTGCAAAATAAAACCGATTGTAAACTTAACAAGGAAGAGGGACTGATAACAATCTCATTCACAAATTCCGATCCTCGATTTGCAAGGGACTTTGTCAATATGTTGGTACGCCGATATATTGAGCAGAATTTATCCGCGAAACGGGAGGAGTCCTACGGAGCAACCAGTTTTATATCCGATCAGGTAGCATCGGCAAAAGAGAAACTGGACAAGGTTGAAGCAGAAATAGGAAAATTAAGAGCTAAATATGGGGCGGCTCTCGACGTTGTGCCAGGAACATTACAGACTGATACCAACTCCGGCCAGCAAAGACTCGATGATTTAATTCTGCGTCGATCACAACTGGAGGCTACCCGCAACCAGATGCGAAACAACAACCCGGCCAAGAGCAGACTTACCGCTTTACAGAGGAGGTTGGAGGAACTGCGGGTGGAATACACCGATAATTACCCGGAAGTCGTGAAGGTCAAAGCTGACATTGAAGCCGCAAAGCAAGGGGCAAGCAGTGTCACCGCCACAATGGTGGCAGACCCACAGGAACTTGCTCGAGTCGAAGCGGAACTGAGCGCGGTCAGGACAAGTGAATCCAATCAGCGGGCTCTCAATGGCAGGGGGGGAATTCATGCGAACCCGGCTGCCAGGGCGGAACTGGAAAACCTGTTGCAAGAAAAAATCAGTTACAGGACCATGTACGATCAAATGATGGCAAGGCAAGGCCAGGCGGAAATGTCGAAACAGATGGTGGTCCAGGACAAAACAACCACCTTCAGAATTGTCGATCCTGCTGTAATGCCATTGGCGCCTATCAGCCCAAACCGGTTGAGGATCATCCTCATGGGTATAGCAGCCGGAATAGCCGCTGGCTTCGGACTGCTTCTGGCAATCGACTATTTCGACAAATCCGTCAAGACCGTCGATACACTTAAGGCCCTCGGTATTAATGTGCTGGCAGTGATTCCGAAAATCAGCGACCCACAGGCCATAGAAAAAAACCATCGCAGGGACCTGCGGCTTTACCTCTCCTCAGGGGTATATTTCTCCATAATTGTCGCAATACTTGCCCTCGAATTCCTTGGCAAGTCACCGGTGGATAAAATTATCGGATTAATCAGCGGTTAGGGAATAGTGACCGGGGACCAGTGACAAGTGACCAAGGATATGGTTTATTGTCTCTGGTCCCCGGTTCCCCGGTCTGACAAAAGAAAGGTAATTGCATGAGCAGAATCGAACAGGCGCTGGAAAAGGCCGCGAATCTAAGAAACATCCCCATCAATGGAGTCGCTTTAAAGGATGGGGAATCGAAGACGCCAGTTCAACCGATTCGACTGCATACACCTCCTCCGCCAATGGACGTTGCTGATATCGAGGTGCAAATTGAAAACCCTCTCCTCGCCACACTGTGCGATCCCCATTCGCCCGTAAGCGAGGAGTACCGGAAGCTCAAATCCGTTGTAGCCACATTCGCCCGACAGGATGTGTTCAGAAACGTTATTATGGTGACCAGTTCCGTCAGCAACGAAGGGAAGAGCCTCACCTCCCTGAACCTCGCCATAACCCTTGCCCAGGAAATGGATCACACCGTGCTCCTGGTTGACGCCGATCTGCGCAAGCCGTCGATACAGGCATATCTCGGTATGGAGCCCTCGAAGGGGGTGTCTGACTATCTTAACGGAGAGGCCTCTTTAAGTGACCTGCTTATAAAGACCGGTATCGGCAGGTTGACCCTCCTGCCTGCGGGAACCCCTCTCAAAAACCCGGTCGAGCATTTTTCATCGCAAAAAATGAAAGAGTTCGTTGCCGAAATCAAGAACCGCTACCACGACCGTTTCATCATCATCGACACACCCCCGGTTCTGCCGTTCGCGGAAACCCGTTCTCTCTGCGCCCTTTCCGACGGCGTACTGTTCGTTATTAGAGAGGGACAGGCGACACCGGAAAACATCATCGAAGCGATGAAAGCGCTTGACAGCTCAAAGCTTATCGGCGCCGTGTATAACGATGCAACGATGGCAAGCCTGGACGGTTACAACCACTACTACTATTATGGATACGGCGAACAGCGGACAAGGGACAGTGTTCAGGGGACAGGGAACAGGGGACAGCGGACAGTTGAGCAGAAACAAGGGACAAACGGTTTCCTGAAAAAGATGTTCAAACGAAAATAGTCACTAGTTGCTAGTCGCTGGTTGCTAGTCGCTGGTAGCTAGTCGCTGGTAGCTGGTAACTGTTTAACTGTCCCCTGTACGCTGTCCCCTGAACGCTGTTCAACTGGAGTAAAAATGTACGAAGCCTTTTTCAACCTTAATACAAAACCATTCGACCTTCTGCCCAATTCGGAATTTCTCTATTTGAGCAAATCGCATAAGAGGGCGATTACTTATCTTGATTACGGTATTCGAGAACATGCGGGTTTTGTCCTTCTTACCGGGGAGATCGGTTCGGGAAAAACCACAATCATCAGAAACTTGATAAAAAAACAGCCTGACAGAGTAGTTCTCTCCAAGGTTTTCAACACCCAGGTCAATTTCGATCAGCTTATTGCGATGGTCAACGATGACTTCAATCTCCCCGTTCAAGGTAAAGACAAGATTGCCCTCTTGCGTGACCTGAACGATTTCCTGATTGAGCAATATACGTTAGGCAATAAGCCGACATTGATAATTGACGAGGCGCAGAATCTTTCGGCAGATATTCTGGAAGAGATCAGGATGCTGTCAAATCTTGAGACTGATAATGCGAAGCTATTGCAGATTATCCTGGTAGGCCAGCCTGAACTGAGGAAGACCCTTGCTTTGCCCGGACTAATGCAATTACGACAACGTATCAGCATTAATTGCCACATTAATCCGCTGACAAGGCTGGAGGTAGAAGAATATATACTACATCGTCTACACATTGCCGGCAACCGGGAAGCAGCACAATTTTCCACTCAGGCAATTGATTCCATTTACAAATATAGCAGGGGAATTCCCAGGTTGATAAACATAATCTGCGATTTTATCATGCTGTCGGCTTTCGCTGAAGAAACAAAACAGATCGATGATGACATGGTTCGGGATATTATAGGCGACCTCGATTTTGAAAACCAGTATTGGACGAGCTTGCTTCCGGAAGAGTCAATGGATAAGGAAACTGTAACGTACAAAGCCGAAATAATCGAATCTGAGAGTGAACTTGCTCCCCTTCTTCGGGAAATAACCCAGCGCCTCGATAGCATGGAAAAAGAGTCGACCGAATTCAGAAAGATGGTCAATAACGATCTGGATGAAAAACTCACCAAGCTGGGAAATGCATTCCAGTCACAAGCGGAAGCTGCCAGTGCAAGTGTTTACGAATTGAAGAGAAAAGTAGATGACATTATTGAAGATAATAAAATTTTGCATATTTTAGAGGATGAACCACCCCATAAAAATGGTTTGTTGAGGAGAATATTTAAGTAGCATCGGTCAGGGAACAGGGGACAGTAAAACAGTGGAACAGCGGGCAGAACGGATCAAATCAGTGGTTCGGGATTATAAGGAACTGATTGCATAACAAAAGAGTTATGAATTGGTCCTCCTTATCTATCGACTCACAGCTTCGTTTCCTCGAGAAGAAATATACGGGCTTTCCAGCCAGATCCGCCGGGCTGCCGTATCAATTCCATCAAATATAGCCGAAGGCTATATGAGGGGTTCTAAAGAGTATACTCAGTTCCTGAAAATTGCGCTGGGTTCAACTGCCGAAGTTGAAACACAACTATCCCAAAGCAGAGACCTTGGCTTCTGCACAGACGCTGAATTCCAGGAGATTTTGTCTCTAGGCAAGGAAGTATTGAAACTTTTGACTTCATACATCTCCAGCCTCCAAAAGAAATAGAGGACTTTCCCTGTTCCCTGTTCCCTGTCCCCTGTTCTCTGTCCCCTGTTCGCTGTACGCTGTACGCTGCTTTTTCCCTTTACACTCCCCCTAAATAAAGCTATAAAGATCATTAATTTGCCGTTGTATTTTTATGATCTAATCGGGGGGAATATGCCTTTACACCCTTACGCAGTTCGTATCTCACTGTCCACTGCCTCCATTCTCCGGTCACTAGCCACTGCCTTTCTGTACGCTGCCCGCTGTCCCCTGCCCCCTGCCCTACTGTGCGCTGCCTTCACTCTCTGTACCCTGTACGCTGTACCCTGTACTCTGTCAACTGCCTACGCTGACTTTGCCGTCAGTCCCACGATAGCCGTCAGCGAGGAATATAATGATAACGTTTTTGTGTCACCCGACAGAAAGACCGATTACATAACAAGTTTGATGCCCGGTATAATTCTGAGTTACAACGCCCCTTTCTGGGACTGGGACCTTGCCTATAATTTTGCCTACCGCTATTATGCCCGTAAAAGTCAGGAGGATGATAAATCTCATAACTTGTCAATGCGCGGACTGACCCGCCTAATCGACGACTTCCTGTTTCTGGATATAAGCGAGAACTACAGCCGTGTCTCCCTAAACATCGCCCGGGACAGGACCCAGGAGAGCCAGTTCGTCAACCAGTCGGACAGCAATAATATCACCGCCTCTCCCTATCTCCGGTTTCACCTGGCCCCGAAGGTATCCATGAGGACCGGCTATAGATATATGAATGTCTGGTACAAGGACCCGTCCGGCATAGACAGGAGGGACCACGTGGGGTTCATGGAAGCGACATATGAGCTCTCCCCGAAACTGAACTTGACTGCGAACTATACCTATACCCATGAGAATTCAATACAAGCTTTCAACAGGCACGAACCGAATGTTGGTTTCCGATATGAATATAAAGACAGATCAAACATCTTCGGCCAGGGGGGGTATACCTGGTTCAGTTCCAGAAACGGCACATCATCTAATAACCCATATTGGAATGCGGGCATTACACATTCATTCGACCACATGTCCGTCAGCTTAACTACCGGTGTTCAGTACCCGGTTGACCCGGTGAGCGGTGTAACCAGGGAAACTGACTACACACTTGCGGTTAACAAGGTATTGAATCGCGGCAGTATCGGCGCCAATGTTTCTTATTCGAAATACTCCGGAGATAACATAGATGTTGAAAGCCGATACAGCGGGGGGATTAACGCGAGCTATGAACTACTTGAGCATCTCAATACCACTTTAACCGGCAGTATCGAAAAATACGATCACCGGGCT
>JBGQDJ010000114.1:0-7929 GCA_041495805.1 Geobacteraceae bacterium | reverse complement strand
TGGACCACCATCCCGGCCGGCTTATTCACGACCACGATATCGCAGTCCTCATAGAGAATTTCCAGTGGGATAGTTTCCGCCACAGGTTCAGCCGGAACAGGAGGGGGGACGGTCACGGAGACCTTTTCTCCTCCCCGCAGTTTAAGGGAGGCCTTCTGCACTGTCCCTTCAACGGTCACCATCCCTGCCTCGATAAGACGCTGGGCCATGGAGCGGGTCAGTCCCTCCATGGCGCCAACCACCATGTCCAGTCTGACTGGTTCGCTGGCGACCGGGAAAATCAAATCTATCTTTTGCACTAAGTTACCCTTTAACCTTTAACCTATTGGAAAAAACAAAGGCGCGATCATAAACCGCGCCTTACTAGATATAATCTGGCCGCTTGAGCAACTTTTACCAGATAGTTGATTCGATCTTGCCAGCCCGCTTGATAAGAACATCGACTATGGCAATGTCGAAGATATTGGAGGAAGCCAGTTGAGGCTCCACCCGGGAGACAAAGTGCTGCCTCCCTTCTTCAATCTCTTCATGGAGAAGGTCGAAAATGTTGTCGTTCTTGATGCCTATTTCCACTTTTTCCCTATTGTAGAGGGCAACATCGGAAATGATTGCACGTGCAAGCCTTTTGGCATGATCAGGGTTCTCAATGAGACTCATAAATTCCCTCTGGCTTATTGATTTGGACCCTCATCCGGAGCGGATTATCACTGCATCGCTTTAATGGAACGGGCCTTAAGGATTTAATCCCTGTTATTGAAAAAATAGTATACTAAATTTTTTGTTGAATAACTATCTAATTTTGAGGGCGAAATAAATATTGGCTTCTCCACGCTTGACCAGAATGGCTAAGCTCCCTTTCCGTTCCGCGTCTTTCATGGCCCTGGCGTAATCAGGCAGGCCCGTGACCTTTTTCTGATTGACTGAGATGATGATGTCGCCGCGCTGAATGCCGGCTTGCGCGGCCATACCTTCCGGGTCGACCACAGTTATCAAAACTCCGTTGAGTCCGCTTATGCGCAAATTCTCAGGGAGCTCCTCAACTGCCATGCCGAACCATCCGGCCTGTGGCTCAGCGGATCTTGGGTGAACCGCCGAAGCGCTATCCATGTTTCCAAGGGTTACTGAGATATTACGGGACTTGCCGTCCCGGTAAATCTCCACGTCCACCTTCTGTCCGATTGCCGTGTCCGCGACAACGAGCTGCAACTGGCGTGCATCCTTAATCTCTTTGCCTGCAAAGCGGAGGATTATGTCCCCTTGCTTCAATCCCGCTTTTTCCGCCGGACTGCCGGATTTGATGTCACTGACAAGGGCGCCTTGGGCTTGGCTCAGGCCGAAAGACCTGGCTATTTCATCGGTGACCGGTTGTATGGAAACCCCCAGCCAGCCGCGGGTTACGCTCCCCTTTTTGATCAGTTGGGCGACAACCTGTTTTGCCATATTGACAGGTATGGCAAAGCCTATACCCTGGCCTGCCGCTACAATCGCGGTATTGATGCCTATCACTTCACCATATACATTCAGCAGGGGACCCCCAGAATTGCCGGGGTTGATCGAAGCATCGGTCTGGATGAAGTCTTCATAGGTCTCTATTCCCATATTGGCCCGGCCGGTTGCCGAGATGACTCCGACGGTTACTGTGCGATCCAGGCCGAACGGATTGCCGATGGCAATAGCCCACTGGCCGACCTGGAGCTTGTCGGAATCGCCCAGAACAGCCGGCTTGAGAGGCTGCCCGGCATTGATCTTGATGACGGCGATGTCGGTTTTCTGGTCATTTCCCACTACCTTGCCGTCGTAAACCTTTTCATTTGACAGCTTTACCTGGATGCTTTCAGCATCGCGCACCACGTGGTCGTTGGTGATTATATACCCATCGCTGTTTATGATGAATCCCGACCCAAGGCTTTTCTCCCTGCGATATTGGGGGCGCATCCGGCCGCCGCCGAAGAAATCATCGAAAAAGGGAGAAAACTCGAAGAACGGCTGCACCAGCTTCTTCTTGCTCACAGTGGAGATGTTGACAACGGTGGGGTTTACCGCCTTGACAACATTGGAAAAGGCCTGCTGGGTTGCGAGAATATCCTTAGTGACCTCTTTTACCGGCGATTCGGCCGTACCCTTGCGGGACGATTCGTAAAAAACGGGTTCCTGTTTTTTCTTGCAGGATAAAAGTGAGAGTGACAGAATAAGCGGAAGAAAAAGGTAACGGGAGATGCGCATAAATCCTCGCATGCAGAGATAAGAAGTTGAAACTTTTGAAAGACTAGCCAATAATCGGCGCAATGTCAATCAGGATTCCTTCCTCGATTTAAAAGACAGCCGGGAACTCAGGATGAGAAACTATCGTTTCCCGGATGGACACTAATTAACTTGCCCGTGTCCGCGTTATATGATAAACGATTATTGTCATTGTAAGCATGCACTGCCCTGCGGGACGGAGGTCGAAGGTGATGGAAATAAGAATTTTCCCACTACCCGAAGAAAAAAAGAAGCCCAAATTTACCGATGAGTCGAAACTCAGTTTCGGCCGGATTTTTACCGACCGTATGCTGATGGTGGAATGGAAGGTTGACCAGGGATGGTTTGACGCGAGGATTGTGCCGTATGGCCCCTTTATCCTTGATCCGGCATGTGCGGTTTTACACTATTCCCAGGAAATATTCGAGGGGCTGAAGGCATACAAATGGAGTGACGGCACAATAGCGCTCTTCCGTCCGGATATGAACGCCCGCCGCTTAAATTTTTCAGCCGAACGTATGTGCATGCCGGAGGTGCCGACGGAGTTGTTTCTCGACGGGATCGAACAACTGGTGAAGCTGGAAAGGGAGTGGATACCGGTCTCTCCGGGGACTTCACTCTACATTCGCCCCACCATGATCGCCGTGGAGCCGTTTCTCGGCGTAAAGCCCTCTGATCATTATTACTTTTACGTCATTCTTTGTCCTGTCGGGCCTTACTACGCTGCCGGCTTCAATCCGGTGCGGATCATGGTGGAAGACAAATTTGTCCGTGCCGTCCCCGGCGGAACCGGTGAAGTCAAGACCGGCGGTAACTACGCCGCCTCACTTAAGGGCGCTCTGGAGGCAAAAAAGAAGGGCTTCGAACAGGTTCTCTGGCTCGATGGTGTCCATCGCCGCTATGTTGAAGAGGTGGGGGCGATGAACATGTTTTTCGCTTATGGGGACCTGGTGGTTACCGCTCCTCTTACCGGCTCCATCCTCAGCGGTGTTACGCGCGATTCGGTATTCAAACTTGCAGACACTCTGGGGTTCAGGCTGGAAGAGCGCCAGATCGACATCAACGGACTGATAGCTGACATTCGTTCCGGCAAAGTGACAGAGGCCTTCGGCAGCGGTACGGCTGCGGTTATCACTCCGGTCGGGCACCTTGCCTATCAGGATGAAATGCACCAGATTGGTGATGGCGGTGTAGGATCTCTTACCCGCAAGCTTTATGATACCCTGACCGGCATACAGTACGGCCGTATCGAGGACCCGTTCGGCTGGATCAGAAAGATAGCATAACAAATAATGAGGATGGAGCGGCATGCCGCTCCAATCTCATTTAGCGATTATGAAAAAAGAATCCATCGACAATAAACTCTGCCTCACCTGCCGCAGGTCATGCAAACAGCCTGCAATGGTGATTATTGCCTCCTGCCCCCGCTACTATGTCGGCACTAGAATCAAGCGCAGCAATTGGAAGCAGCTTGAGCTCACCTTTTAGAATTTTCCCATCTGACCTCGTTTCGGTTGTTTCTCCCCGATTTCCCTGCCTTGACAGAGGCGGTGAGCGCACCTATCATTTCCTTATAGAGCGACACATTTCAACGCTCACGACAGCGGCTCACCGTTGGCCTCCTTAACGTTTAATCAGTACGGATCGGGTCCATCTCTTCGCCGCCTTGTGATCATCTGAAATCTGTCGTTGTTTCCAGACGATATAAAGACCTTGGAAAAGGAGCCCCCATGATAAGGCCTGACAAGATGACCATAAAAACCGAGGAAGTTCTGCTTGAGACGCAGAAACTTGCATCAGACATGGGGCACAATGCAATCGAACCCGAACATCTCTTCCGGGCCCTCATGGAGCAGGAGGGGGGACTGGTGGCCCCAATCCTCCAGAAAATCGGCGCCATTCCCGACATTATCCGCAACAGACTGGATGCGGCTTTACGAAAGTTCCCCAAGGTAAGCGGCGACACTCAGGTTTACGTCTCTCCGGCCCTGGATCGGGTGCTGAATGCCGCCCAGAAGGAGGCCGATGCGCTGAAGGACGAATATGTATCCACCGAGCATCTCCTAATGGGCATTCTCGAGGAGAAGGGGAGCGAAGCGGCCCGCATCCTCGCGGAAAACGGGGTGACGCGGGACGCGCTGATGAACGCCCTGAAGGAAATCCGGGGTGGGGAGCGGGTCACCGATCAGAGCCCCGAAGAAAAGTATCAGGCCCTTGCCAAATATGCCCGCGACCTGACCGACCTGGCACGCCAGGGGAAACTCGATCCGGTGATCGGCAGGGACAACGAGATCCGCAGGGTATTGCAGGTTCTTTCCCGCCGTACCAAGAATAATCCGGTGCTGATCGGCGAGCCTGGTGTTGGAAAGACCGCCATTGTCGAGGGACTTGCCCAAAGGATAGTCTCCGGTGATGTCCCTGAGTCCCTGAAAAATAAACGTCTGGTCGCACTCGATATGGGTGCTCTCATTGCCGGCGCCAAGTTTCGTGGGGAGTTCGAGGAACGCCTCAAGGCGGTGATCAAGGAAGTGGGTAAATCGGAGGGGAAGGTGGTCCTTTTCATTGATGAACTCCACACCCTTGTTGGGGCAGGGGCCGCGGAGGGGGCCTTGGACGCATCCAACATGCTGAAGCCGGCCCTTGCCCGTGGCGAACTCCATTGCATCGGCGCCACCACCATGAACGAATACCGGAAATATATCGAGAAGGATGCGGCGCTGGAGAGGCGTTTCCAGCCCATCTTTACCGGAGAGCCATCGGTTGAGGACACCATTGCCATCCTCCGGGGCCTCAAGGAAAAGTATGAGACCTTCCATGGCATCCGCATCAAGGACAGCGCCCTTATTGCCGCAGCCACACTTTCCAACCGCTACATCACCGACCGCTTCCTACCCGATAAGGCGATCGACCTGATTGATGAGGCGGCCTCGCGGCTCAGGATAGAGATCGATTCCATGCCGACCGAGATCGACGAAATTGAGCGGCGGATCATCCAGTTGGAGATCGAGAAACAGGCGCTCCTCAGGGAGCAGGACAGTCATGCCAGGGAGCGGCTGAAGAAGCTGAGTGACGAGCTGGAAGGGCTGCAGGCACAGTCTGCCGAGCTGAAAACCCATTGGCACAGGGAGAAGAAAATCATCACCAGGCTTGGTGAGCTGAAACAGCAGATGGAAGAAAAGAAGGAGGAGGCGAAAAGGAGCGAGCGGGAGGGGAATCTGGGCCGCACCGCGGAGATCCGTTATGGGGAAATCCCTGCTATCGAGAAGGATATCGAGGCAAAAAGCCGGGAATTGGTGGAAGCCAGGGAAGAAAAGAAGATGCTCCCCGAAGAGGTGGACGATGAAATGGTGGCGGAGATTGTTGCCAAGTGGACCGGCATCCCGGTTTCCCGGATGCTGGAGGGAGAGTCGGAGAAACTGATCACGATGGAAGAGAGGCTCCGGGAGCGGGTGGTGGGGCAGGACGAAGCCCTGACCCTGGTTTCCAACGCCATCCGTCGCGCCCGATCAGGACTTTCCGATCCCAACCGTCCTATAGGCTCCTTTATCTTCCTGGGGCCTACAGGAGTGGGTAAAACCGAAACAGCTCGCACATTGGCCTCCTTTCTCTTCAACGATGACCAGGCAATCATCCGGATCGACATGAGCGAATACCAGGAAAAGCATACGGTTTCCCGGCTTATCGGCGCACCCCCCGGCTATGTAGGTTATGAAGAAGGGGGACAGTTGACTGAAGCGGTCCGCCGCCGCCCTTACAGCATCATTCTCTTTGACGAGATCGAGAAGGCTCATCCCGAGGTGTTTAATGTCCTTCTGCAACTTCTCGACGACGGGAGGCTAACCGATGGCCATGGTAAAACAGTTGATTTCCGCAATACGGTCATCATCATGACGAGCAATCTGGGGTCCCAGTCCATACAGCAGTTTGGCACCGGCGATTACGCGAAAATGCGATCCAAGGTCATGGAAACTCTAAAGGAGAGCTTCAAGCCGGAGTTCCTCAACAGGATCGATGAGGTGGTCATTTATCATGCCCTTCCCCTGGAGAGAATCAAGCAGATCATCGATATACAGATCAGGGAATTGGAGACGCGACTGGCTGAGCGTCACCTCACGCTGAAGGTCACCGACAAGGCCCGCGAGTACCTGGCCCGTGAAGGTTATGACCCTGCTTATGGCGCTCGTCCACTGAAAAGGACCTTGCAGCGTAAGATACAGGACCCTCTGGCCCTGATGCTTCTGGATGGGAAATTTACCGAAGGGGACACCGTGCTGGTTGACCTCTCCATAGAAAAGGAAGGCCTGGTGATCAGGAAGATGTAGATGGAATCATTTCATTTACAAGATTCAGCAATGCTTCCAGACGCAGAGGTTTGGGAATTATCATTTTGACCCCCACTTGTGTGGCACGATCAAAGAGTTCCTGGGAAGGGCGCCCGGTTGTCATTAAAATCGGGATTGATGGAGCTATAATCCGGACCTTTTCGGCCAGCTCAAGTCCGTTCATGCCCGGCATGTTGAAATCAGTGATTATTGCCGAGAAATTTGTACTCAGGATTTTTTCAAGGGCCTTTTCTCCGCTTTCCACGCAGTGTACATCCATCCCCGCTTTCTTAAAGAAGCAATCGGCCATTTCCAGAACATCTAGGTCATCGTCAACCACGAGGATGCGGGCGTCTTTCACGTTGTCCCCCTATACCAAGTCGTAATCAATCAGTTAAGCTTTAATTACACCATGTATTCTCAACGAGCCGACAAAATGGCCACTTCGTCCCTCGTTCCTGCCCTGATCGTATTTCAAATTGAAGAAACTATTTGCATAAATCCAGTTGTTTTCGCAATTCTGTACTGGGAGGAAAGGATACTCAGTTCACTCGTGCCGGGGAAATAATATATGAAAGGGTGAAATCCACCTCACTTTTCCCGATGGGGATGATGGATGTCAGAGTAATTAGTTTGTAGTTAAAGAGTCGACGGCAGGCTTTTTCCAGTTTGCTCCGGGAAAATACTCCGCCGAAGGCACTTTTTATGGACATGTATTCGATTTCTCCGTCTCTTGACCCGGAGCAGTTGGCCAAAAGGAGAAGATACAATCTGATTTCATCAGTGTCCAGACGCCTCAGTATTACCAGTTTTTCAAGCTCCTTCAACAGATCAAGCCTGTCCATAGGATGCCTCCTGGATTAACGGACGTTATTAATATAAGACCAATATTCTACCATGTCAAGCATGATATGCATATATATCCTATTTATTGCAACCTGTTGACATTACATTAAAGTAAAGTTATGTTTATGTTTTGAACATCATGCTAACACAAGTGCAATTATCGTAATATTTCCATAAATAACCTTGGGACAAAACATCAATGGACATATTAAATTCAGGAAAGGTTGACCGCTTGTCTTTAGAAATTGGCGGCAAATTGAAAAAATTGCGTATAGAGAGAGGGTTAACCCAGAAAGAGCTTGCAGCGAAAGTCAAGGATGGGGTGGACTATACCTATATAGGCAAGATAGAACGGGGGCAGCAGCTCCCATCGCTCAAGGTGCTGCAAAGATTAAGCGAGACGTTTTCCGTGCCTATCGGTTCGTTCTTCAGGGAGGAACCTGATACCGTTGTATATGTGAACTGTCCATCCGAACTGGGAGATATAACCCCACATGAAAAAGGGCGGGAATTGATCAGG
>JBGQDJ010000113.1:0-7967 GCA_041495805.1 Geobacteraceae bacterium | reverse complement strand
CAGCACGAGATGGACCATCTGGACGGTCTCCTCTTTCTCGACCGTATCTCCTCTCTCAAGACCGGCCTTTTCCGCAGGAAAAAGTACAAATGAATCTCTAAGTGCAACTTCTCAAGCGTTCAGTCTTAATAAAACCGCCTCTCAATTCCAGGTTAATCTATTCAAGGTTTTACCGGCACTCTTCCGCGTGCCTCCTCCGCCAAAGCAGCCCAGGCTGCGGCGGCCGGATCACTCTCTCAATCTGAGTTCAGAGCCTCTTCAGGTAGCTGACCGCTTCCCTGGCACACCTGTCGGCAGCGGCCACGCAGTCGTTCAAGCCGATTCCGCGATAGGCATTGCCCGTCAGGAAAAGCCCCGGATGGGCCTTGAGCTTGTCCCCGAGGTGCGCCAGGCGCTCGCCATGCCCGGACGTATACTGGGGGATCGCCTTTTCGTGTCGGTATATCCTTGCGAAAGAAGGAGGGGCCTTGATTCCCATGATCTTTTTCAAGTCAGCCTGGACCCTGTCGTTCACTTCGTCGTCGGACAGGCTGATATATCCGGGGAAACAGGCGCCCCCCATCATGCTGCGAAGTAGCACCTTGCCTGCGGGCGCGCGCCCGGCGAAGATGCTCGAATCCCAAAGGGTGCCGAGGGTGTTCATCCCCTCCTCTTTGGGTATAAGGTAGCCGAAACCGTTCAGGTCATATCTTATCCTGTTCCGTTCATAGCCATAGCAGACAACCGTCATGGAAGCATATGGTATCGCCTGCAGCACGTGGTTGATATAGGTGTCGAGTTCCTGAAGCAGACCGGCGGAAATATCGGCCGGTGTCGCCAGCACCACGGCATCCGCTTCCAGCTCGCACAGGTCGGTCTCGATCTTATACGGAGCGGTTGCGCCTTTGCTGACCCTGAGTGCTGTCTGCTGGGTCACGACGGCGACTCCGAGCTTTTCGACAAGGATATCGGTCAAAGTCTGGACGCCGCCGCTAAAGGAAGTAAGAATTCCCCCCGGGCCGGCGGCGCTGGAGACCGCCTTTCCCTGTGCGACCTCCTTTTTCTTCTTTTTCGCCAGCTTGATCATGGCCATGATCAGGCTGCCGTATTCGCGCTCCAGTTCGGCAATGCGGGGAAAACAGGAGTTGAGGGACATGGTTGCCGGATCACCGGCAAAGATGCCTGATACCATCGGCGCGATAAGTTTGCGCAAAGCCTCGTCACCCAGTCTCCGCCGGCCAAAGGCGGCAAGGGTTTCGTCCACCTCTTCGGGCGCTTTGGAAGCGAACAGCTCCATGGCAAGACGGAGTTTTCCCGGCCAGGAGATCAGCTTGCTCTGAAGAAATGCCTTCCCGTTTTCCGGTAGGCGATGGAGAACGCCGTCGGCGTAGATGAACCTCTTGCGGGCGTTATCATTGCTTCGCAACAGAAACTCGGTAGAGCCCAACTGGCGGCAGAGTTCGAGGGTCTGAGGCTTGCTGTCGAGAAATCCGTTGGGGCCCCATTCGCAGAGATACCCTTCTTCCTTTATGCTCCAAATCTTGCCGCCGACCCGCTGTTCCTTTTCCAGCAAGGTTATTTCCAGCTCAACCCCCTCTGCCGCAGCCTTTCTCCGCAATAGATACGCAGTAGAGAGCCCGGAAATGCCGCCACCGATTATGATCGCCTTTTTCATCACGTCTCCCTTCTTATGATCTGCTATCTGAACGAAGTAAAATCGGATACTTCCTCAATAGAGTCACAATCCCGATGCAAGCCGGGCTTCGGATCAATATATTCTGTGTCGAGTTATGGTTTTGTTCATATAGATTGAACAATATCAGGCTAACGAAATATATTGTCAAGCCGTAAAATGCTCCAATGATGTTGACATGCAGGGTTAGTCGGATTACATTCAAATTGCAGGTTCACAGTGAAAGGAATAATCCGATGGCCGCTAAAGACTACTACCAGACACTCGGCGTGAGCAAGGGCGCCGCTATTGACGAAATCAAAAAGGCGTTCCGCAAGCTGGCGGTGAAATACCATCCTGATAAAAATCCCGGCAACAATGAGGCTGAGGAAAGATTCAAGGAAATCAACGAAGCATATGCGGTCCTTTCCGATCCGGAGAAAAAGGCCCAATACGACCGGTTCGGCTCTTCAGGCTTTCACCAGCGATATTCCCAGGAGGACATCTTCCGCGGATTCGATGTGGGAGACATGTTCAAGGACAAGGGGTTCGGCACGGAGGATATCTTTTCCCGCATCTTCGGCGCCGGTGGACATCGGCAAGGCTTCCACTATAACGTGGGAAGGGAGCCGGGCGAAAATTTCACCATGGAGCTGCAGGTAACCTTCAGGGACGCATTTTCAGGCGGGGAGAGACGAGTCGCTTTCAAACGGAACGGCAAACGTGAAGAAATCATGGTGAAAATTCCCGCCGGTATAGAGTCAGGCGCCAAACTCAGAATTGCCGGGAAGGGTGGGGATGGGCAGCGGGGGGGCGATCCCGGTGATCTCGTCCTGCTGATCAAGGTGGCCGGAGATTCCCACTTTGGCCGCGATGGAGACGACATTGTCGTGGAAAAACAGATCCGCTTTACCGAAGCGGCGCTGGGAATGGCAATGGATGTGGAGACCCTGGACGGGACCAAGAGGATTAAGGTGCCGGCCGGCATTCAGCCGGGGACCCGTATAAGACTGAAAGGCCTCGGCTTTCCCCATATGGGTCAGACCGGCCGCGGCGATTTTTATGTAAGGATAGGGGTAAGCGTGCCGGAGCAGCTTACCTCGGCGCAACGCGAACTTCTGCAGCAACTTGCGGAAAAAGGGGTGTAAAGATTACCTGCTTTTTATCTCTATGGCCGCGGCCTGTTTCAGTTCCGCGAGCCACTGGTTGAATCTCTCCTCCGATTTCTTCTTGAAAAGCATTTCCTCGATTTCCCCCTTCACTTCGTCAAACGGCTTTAATTTTCCGGGGGTCTTCTCTTCCAGTTTGATTATATGAAAACCTGCGGGGGTGTTGACGATATCGCTTATCTGGTTGGCTTTCATTCCGATAACGGCATTTTCGATTTCCGGCAACATGTCCCCTTTTTTGAAGGTCCCAAGGTCCCCGCCATCGTTTGCCGCCTGGGGATCATCGGAGTATTTCTTGGCCAGTTCGGCAAAATCCTTGCCGCTTAAGGCCTGCTGAAGGACGATCATTGTGGTCGTAAGGACCTTGTTGACCTCGTCCGCCTTGGCGTTCTTGTTGAGTCGGAAAAAGATATGGCGGGCGCGAAAAAAATCTTCAGTTGCGAAATTCTTGGAGTTGGCGTCGTAATACTTCCTGCTTTCATTCTCTCCCACCTGAATCTTGGAGCGCACTTCCTGGCCCATCAGCCTTATTCTTTCAAGCTGTTCCCTGAGCTGGGCCTTGTACTGATCAAAAGTAAGCCCCTGGCTGCGCAGGGCGGAGGTCAGTTCCTCCTGAGTCAGCTTGTTCTGTTTCTTCACATCATCGATAGTCTGGCGCAGCTCATCGTCAGTGACGTTTATGTTTAGCTCCTTGATCTTCTGATCGATCAGCTTTTTTTCAATCAGTCGGTTCAAAGACTTTGGCCGCAACTGGGCCTTATCGGCAGCCGGGAGTGGCCCTTTTTTTCCCGCCTCTTTTTCAAGAAGGGCGACCCCCTGGTTGACTTCGTGGCTGGTTATGATTTCTTCGTTAACTATAGCGGAAATGCTGTCGATCTCTTCCGCCGGCGAGAATGCCGGGAAAGCCATTATAATTATCAGCAAGGCAATGATTTTAAATAGTTTTGGCATTATACTCTCGGCCGTTCAATAAAAAGGGGCCAGGCATTTGCCCGGCCCCGGTTTAAGTAGTATCCGTCTATTTCCCTTTTGCTTCCCCCGGCGCGGTCTGACCTGCGGCGGCAGGCTTGATCTCTATCCCCTTGAGCGCGTCTTCCTTTATGGAAAGCTTGGCGCCCTTTTTCAACTCTTCCTTCAGCTTGGCAAAGATTTCCTGCTGCTTTTCCGGGAGCAGTTTTGTTTTTATCAGTTCTTTCGACTCTTCGAATGAACGAATGCCAGCAGGACGTTTGCCGGTCAGTTTTATGATATGATAGCCGAACTGGGTCTTGACAACTCCGGAGATATCACCTTCCTTCATGCCGAAAACGACCTTTTCAAAGTCCGGGATCATGGACCCTTTGCCAAACCACCCCAGGTCGCCCCCCTTGGCTCCGGCCGCATCAACGGAGTGTTTTTTCGCAAGTTCCTCGAAATTCCCACCCTTCTTGATCTGGGCCAGTATATCCTGGGCCTCGGTTTCGTTCTTCACGAGAATGTGGCTGGCCCTAACCTGTTCACCGCTCTTGAATTTGTCCTTGTTCTGATCATAGAACTTCTGCAGGTCTGCATCTGAAATCTTGGCCTGCTCCTCGATCTTTTTCTTGAGGAACGCTTCGACAATCACCCGCTGTTTCAGTTCTTCCATCTTCTCGGTCACCGCGGGACTTTTGTCGAGGCCATCCTTCTTTGCCTGCTGCATGATGATCTCACGTACGATCATGGTGTCCAGCAGCTCCTTTTTACCATCAGCGGTTTCCGCCATCGGCCTGAGATAGGGAGGAAGGGTTTCCACCTCTTTCTTGAAATCTTCGGTGGTTATGATGTCGCCGTTGACCTCCGCCAAGGTCTGCCCCCCCTTCTTCGAAGTTGCGCTCCCTTCCTGGGAGGATTTGGACTGGCAGCCGATTAGCATCGCCAGGCTCAGGGCAACGGCTGTTGCGGTAAGAATATTTTTTCGCACGATATCTCCTTTTATCAGCTTAACAGTTTGATTAATCTGACGAACATTAGCATATCAGGCCAGCCTTTTCAAGAGATTTGTAACCTCGGCCAGAATGCCGTCGAATGAGGTGTCATTCAATTCGAGGATGAACCGGTACTCAGGGGTAAACTGGTATTTCTTCGGCTCCCGCCGGATCAGTTCGATGATTCTGTCCGGGGATACCGGGGTCTGCGGGTGGAAGGCGATGACCACCCTTCTGCCGTCAAATTCCACCTCCTTGATAAGGAGAAGCTTCAACCTGATGCGAAGCCGCATCACTTCAAGAAGATACGACGCGGCCACGGGCGGTTTGCCGAAGCGGTCCGTCAACTCCTCCTGGATTTCCGTGACCTCCTCCGTCGAAGCAGCCTGGGTCAGCTTTTTGTAGATCACCAGGCGCTGGTTCGGGTCAGGAACGTAATCCTCGGGGATGAAAGCTGGAATGCGCAACTTGATTTCCGGCTCGATTCTCTCAACCCGCTCTTCACCCTTGAGCGTGCTTACAGCCTCTTCCAGAAGCTCCGTATAGAGCTCGAACCCGACCGCCGCTATGTTTCCCGATTGCCGATTGCCGAGCAGATCGCCTCCCCCCCTGATCTCCAGGTCGTGGGTGGCGATCCGGAATCCTGCCCCCAGTTCGGATATATCCTGGAGAATCTTTAGTCTTTCGCGCGCCTCGGAGGAGATCGCACCTTCGCTTGGGATCAGGAAATACGCATAGGCGCGCTGGCGGGAACGGCCGACCCGGCCTCGCAACTGGTAGAGCTGGGCCAGCCCGAATGCGTCTGCGTGGTTGATGATCAGCGTGTTGGCGTTGGGTATGTCGAGACCCGATTCGATTATGGTGGTGCATAAAAGGAGATTGGTCTCTCCATGCATGAAGCCGAGCATTACCCGCTCAAGCGCCTTTTCCTCCATCTGCCCATGCCCCACGGCGATCCGCGCCTCGGGAACAATGCGGCTCAGATGCTCTGCCATGGCGGCGATGGACTGCACCCGGTTATGGACGAAGAAGACCTGACCGCCGCGGCGCAATTCCCTCATTACCGCCTCGCGGATCAGTTCATCGCTGAAGCGAGCCACGAAGGTCTTGATGACAAGCCGGTCAACGGGCGGGGTATCGATTATGGAAAGGTCGCGGATTCCCATGAGCGACATATAGAGGGTGCGGGGGATCGGGGTGGCGGTCAGCGTGATGATATCGACCATTGCCCGGTACTGCTTTAGCCTCTCCTTGTGCGCCACGCCGAAGCGCTGCTCCTCATCGACAATGAGAAGTCCCAGCTCCTTGAAGGCGACATCCTTCTGCAGGAGCCGGTGGGTGCCGATAACTATGTCGATCTCCCCTTTTTTCACCCCTTCGAGAATGGTCTTCTGCTCTTTGGCCGAGCGGAAACGTGAAAGCGCCTCCACCTTGACCGGATAAGCCTTGAACCGTTCCCCGAAAGTCTCCTGGTGCTGCTGGGCAAGGATAGTGGTCGGCACCAGCACCGCCACCTGTTTCCCGTCCATGACCGCCTTGAACGCAGCCCGCATGGCGACCTCGGTCTTGCCGTACCCCACATCGCCGCATACGAGGCGATCCATGGGTCTTTTGCTCTCCATATCGGCCAGAACGTCCTCGATGGCCGAAAGCTGGTCCGGGGTCTCCTCGAAGGCGAATGATGCCTCGAACTCCCGGAATAGATCGTCGGGAGGCGAAAAGGGATGCCCTTCCTGGATCTCCCTGGCGGCATAGATGCGCAAGAGTTCCTGCGCCATCTCCTGCACCGCCTCCCTGGCCTTGGCTTTGGCTCTGTCCCAGGCAGCCCCGCCGAGACGGTCCACTCGCGGCTCGATTCCCTCGGTCCCCACATAACGCTGCACCAGGTTGATCCTGTCCACGGGGAGATAGAGCTTGTCCCCCCCTGCGTACTCCAGGAGAAGGAAGTCCCCTTCGGCCTCTCCCAGTTTCATATGCATGAGGCCCCGGTAGATCCCGACGCCGAAGTCGAGGTGGACCATGTGGTCGCCCGGCTTAAGTTCCGCCAGGGAGGTGAGAATCTGCTTCTTGCGCGCCTCGGTGAGGCCGCGGCGCTTGATGCGCGGCCCGAAAATTTCCTCTTCGGCAATGACCGCGAGGAGCTCTTCTTCAAGGCGGAACCCGCGGGAAATCTCTCCCACGACTATATCCACCCGCCGGTCGCGGCGTCCGCGCTCGGCGGGGAAGCTCCTTTCGGAAACGGCAAGCGGCAGTCCGTAATGGGAAAGGAGCTCGTAAAGGCGCTCTGCCTGGCTTTTCTGATGGCAGGCCATGATCACCCGCCGCTCTTCCGCGAGCCATTTGGAGAGCTGGTCCGCCAGGGGCCGCAGCACCCCTTCGCTTTCCGGAGATATGGTTAGCTTCAGATCGCTGTTCTCCCTTGCGGTGAAACGGATAGTCCGTTCTCCCTCCTCCCCGTCTGTCAGCTCCAGCCAGGGAATATCGATCCGCCTGCCGCTGTCGCGTTGCCGGCTGAACTGTTCAATGGTGAGAAAGAGATCGTTGCGATCGCAGAATATGATATCCTTTTCCTGTGCATGCCCGCAGGCCAGTTCCAGCTCTTCGCCGAACCTTTCGCCGGCGGCGGCAATCCCTTCCGGATCGACCATGACCGTAACGGTCTCCGACCCCATATAGTCAAACAGTTCTTCCAGGCCGGGGTGGAAGAGGGGCTGGAGGTATTCTATGCCGGAGGGGAAGATGGCGGAGTTCAGTTGCTCCACCAGTTCCCGGCGGCGGATCGGCGAAATCTCCATGGCATCGCAGTGGGCCTTCAGTCGGGGAATAAAGCCGGCCAGGACTTCTTCCGTCAGGACCACCTCCCGAGAGGGAAGGATGATAAGTTCGTCCTGGGCTCTGAGGGAACGCTGGCTGACCGGATCGAATGTGCGGATGGTATCGACGAAATCGCCGAAAAAATCGATCCTGACCGGGGCCTGCATGTCCGGGGGAAAGATGTCGATGATCCCTCCGCGTACGGAAAAAGACCCCCGGTCCTCCACAAGAGGGACATTTGAATACCCCAGCCTGACAAGCTTCTCCACGAGCGCTTCCCGCTCCACCTCTTCACCCGCCACGAGGTATTGGGAAACATTGCCCAGAAGCCTCTGGGGCAGCACCTTCTGGAGCACGGCGGCAAGCGGGGCCACCACCCCCCTGACT
>JBGQDJ010000112.1:0-7971 GCA_041495805.1 Geobacteraceae bacterium | reverse complement strand
GTTCCCCACGCGCCGCTGCATCAGCAACAGGACGATAGCCGGGGAGACGGTCGGGGAGCATCCCCATGTCGCAGACACCCTGCAGGTTGTTGTGGTCGGTGAGGGCGAAGATCCCGGCCCCTTCCTTCCCTATCTGGCCGCAGAGCAGGGCCAGGTTGACCAGCGCCTGGACCGTTTCCGCGGGCCGGCACTCCGCGCCGGTGGAGTAGAGTATGGCCGCTGATTTGGCGCGGGCGTATGCAAGGGCCGCGTCTTCTATGAGTCCCGCGGGTACGCCGCAGGCGTCCGCGGCGGCCAGCATGTCGTAATCATGTATCTTGGCGAGAAATGCTTCGTATTCCGAGCAGCGGCTGTGGATGAAGCCAAGGTCCATGAGACCGCGGTCGATGATGACTTTCGCCATCGCCCCGTAAAGGATCGCCTCGGTGCCGGGCTTGATCTGGAGGAAGTATTCGGCGTTCTCGGCTATCCGCTGCCGACGTTCGCCGATGACTATCAGCCTTGCCCCGGCAAGCTTGGAGCGCAGCACGACTCCACCCAGTGTCGGCAGCTGTTTGCCGAGGTCTACGCCGTCGACTATGATGACTTCACTCTTGTAAAGCTCGTCTATGGAGTTGGTGCTGGCAGGTATGCCGATCTGGTCCAACAGGACGTTTATGGAGTTGTTGTTGTATACCCCGGCCCCGTGGTCTACGTTGTTGGTGCCGATGACCGCGCGCGCCAGTTTCTGAAGCAGGTAGCTCTCTTCGTTCGATACGCGCGGCGAGTTTAAAAAGGCGATGGAATCCGGCCCGTTCTTGGCGCGGATCTCCTTGAGCCGGGTGACGATGAAGCTTAACGCCTCTTCCCACGTCACTTCCTCGAACCGCCCGTCTTTCCTGATCAGCGGACTCTTCAGACGGTCAGGGGCGCTGGCCACTTCATGGACATTCCAGCCGCGCACACAGAGTCTCCCTCTGTTCGTGGGGTGCGACATGCTGGGATAGGCGCCCGTCACCTCATTGCCCGCGGTCTCTAGGTAAAGACCGCAACCGACTCCGCAGAATGTGCAGGTTGTGAGTCTCTGTGTCATGCATGCCTCCCACTTCGTTGCTTATCCAGCACCGTGTCTATACTCTTTTGACTTGTCCAACACATGACCACACCCACCCGATCTTCAGCTCGTTTTCTTCTCCGGTCTTACGCTGAGTGCCCGGTGGGTGCAGGATACCATTTTACGAAACATATTTTATATTGCTTTAAATTGTAGGTATTTTTAGCATGCAATCAAAAAGGTTGTCAACAAATATTTTCAGCAAATTGTATTTTTATTAATTTATACATAATAATTAATACATTTAAACCATCGTTCTAAAAGCACACCTGAACTGTTAAAATAACTGGCCAATATACTATCGCAAAAACCATGGCTGATGCATCTTATATCGATCCGGCCTAAAGCTCTTTAACATCAACCTTCCCTTTCGCCCGGGATTGATATAACGGACTCTATTTGCAAACATCAGCAGCGACACTTAAGAAGAGATATCCGCGTCAGACCTTGAAGGCCTGCATCTCCAGTTGAAGAAGTTCCACCTGTCGAGCCAGACGGGCAGCCGCATCGTTCATAACAGTAGTGGTGTCAATGTTAATTTGGCCTGAATGCTGTATATTCTCAATAGCTGCGACAATCTGCTCGCTCCCGCAGCTCTGTTCGTCGCAGGCACGCTTGATCTGTTGAATCATGCTGGTGATGTTTTCCGTTGATTGGGCGATCAGGGCGCCGGCCTTGCTCTGCTCCTTTGTGGAACTGCGCACCTGACAGGTGAGGTCCTTCATCCGCTCCACCGCGGAGATTATCAACTCGCTGCCCAGTGCCTGTTCATGGGTTGCCTTGGCAAACTGCTCAACCAGATCAGCAACTTGCACCATGGCGTCGCGAATGATCCGGCTTGACCGGGCCTGTTCAACCGTGGCCCCGGCAATTTCAGCCATCTGTCCGCTGGCCTTTTGCGCTTCATCGACAATCTTGTTGAGTGTAGCACCGGCATTTGCAGATAGCCCCTCGCCATCTGCAATGCATTTCTCCGCCCTGTTGATCGCTTCCACTGCGCGACGGGTCCCATCCTGCACGCCTACGATCACCTGGCCAATCTCACGTGTAGAACTTCGCGTACGCTCCGCCAGTTGTTTTATCTCGTCTGCAACCACCGCGAATCCTTTGCCGTGTTCGCCGGCCTGGGCGGCAATTATGGCGGCGTTCAGAGCCAGCAGGTTGGTCTGTTCCGTCACTTCATCTATCACCGTGATGATAGCCCCGATGTCACTGACCCGCTCGGAAAGGGTGGCAATGACTTCAGATGTGATCTGTGCGGAGCGCCGGATTTCGCAAATACCGGTTATCGTCGCTTCAACCGCCTCTTTCCCCATCTCGGCATCCTCGCGAACCGCGTCGGTGATTTTCGCTGTGTCGGTAGCATGGTTATCCACCTGCTTGATGGAGTCATCCATCTCACTTACAGACAGGGCTGTCGTGGTAGTGGCTTCTAGGAGGGAAGCAACACCGTCGCTGACCTGTCGGATGGTGGCGGACATCTGGAATATGGAGGTGCTTACCTCCTCAACCGAATTTGAGAGCAAATCCATGTTTTGTGCAACCTCATCATTATTTGCCGACATCTCCAGGATAGACGATGAGCTTTCCGTTGCTGAAATTGAGAGGTTGTCGACCCAGTTTGTGACTTCTTTCAGCGAAGCGCTTATCTCGGTAACAGCGGATGAAGTCCCAGCAATTCCGTTGGCTTGCACCTGTGTCGCTTCCGTGACCCTTTCGGCGGCTCCCGTAAGATTGCCGGATATCAGGGAAAGGTCGGCTGCCGCGTTGCCCACCTTCCCGACCATCCCGTTAAGGCTTCCCACCATGTTTTTGACAACCCCGAGAAGGCTATCCGAATTTTTTTCACTTGCATCGATCGACAGGGACAAATTGCCTCCGGCCACCTCCCTGATAATCCCGGTTACGTAAAAAGGCTCAGCTCCCATCGGACTGATTATGCTTGCGGAGATCAGCCAGGCCGTTACACCGAAAAGCGCAGCAATCAGAAATAGAATGAATATATCCTGCCTGATGCCGGCATGGAAGAGCTGGTCCACGTCATCAAGATAGATTCCGCTACCAATGACCCATCCCCATGGGGCAAAGCCCTTCACATAGGACAATTTCCTCACCGGTTGTTGTAAACCCGGCTTTTGCCAGTAATAGTAAACGAACCCGGCTCCCTTATTTTTTACCGTTTCCACAACCTCCACAAACAATCTCTTGCCGTTTGTGTCTTTATAGTCGGACAGATCCTTTCCTTCCAGTTCGGTTTTATCCGGATGCATTATCATCGTAGGATGCATATCATTTATCCAGAAATAACCATTCTCATCGTATCGAACCGATTTGATAACCGACAGGGCGGCGATCTTTGCTTCGTTTTCCGACATCCCCCCTGTTCTGGAGAGGTTATAAAAATGTTCCATGACACCGTACGCGGTTTCAACGAGATGCCTTGTCTTCAACTCTTTTTCACCTATCAGCGTAGTGTCCAGGCGGTAGATGGATGCGGCCATGGTTGCGGCAAGGCCCAGTATAGCGAGTCCGGCAATTAGCCACAACTTGGTACGGATCTTCATTTTTTTCAAAGACAGCATTTACCGCCCCCATGCCAATGAATAAATCCAAATATTTGCAGCACAAACAATGTAGTCATCGTAAAGTTATTATTATTCGCTTGTGAAGGTCAGCTTCCGCTCCAGGTCCGATGACCGGGTGATCCGGTTGGCCTGTTCAAAGGTGATGAGATCCTGCTGGCACAGTTGCACCAGGTGCTGATCCAGGGTCTGCATATGGTACTGGGACTGGCCATTTTCGATATGTTTTTCGATCTCATCGAGGCGCCCTTCGCGTATGCACGCCTGAATGGTGCTTGTCGTCCGCATCACCTCAACTGCGGGCAACAGTCGCTCGCCTGTTTTATCCTTGATGAGCCTGAGGGATACCGTGGCGACCAGGACCTCCGCGAGCCTCTGGCGGAGCACCTCCTGTGCATCCGGCGGATAATGGCCGATCAGCCGGTTGATTGTGGATGAGGCGTTCTGGGTATGGAGGGTCGATAAAACCAGGTGTCCGGTCTCCGCCGCCTTGATGCAGGCGTCGATCGTCTCCAGATCGCGCAACTCACCGACCATTATAACGTCGGGATCCATCCGCAGGGCGGCGCGCAGGGCACTGGAAAAATTCTCGGTATCGATACCCACTTCCCTTTGAATGATACAGCTTTTAGCGGAAGAGAAGAGCAATTCGATGGGATCTTCGATCGTGATGATGTTGAAGTTGTAGGTATCATTCAAATACCGGATCATCGAGGCGAGGGTGGTGGATTTGCCGTTGCCGGTGGGGCCGGTGACGAGAATAAGCCCGTTCGGGGCCTGCACTATTTCCTCCAGCACGGGAGGGAGGTTCAGTTCCTGAAAGGTGCCAATATAGGGGGGGATTACCCGCATGACGATGCCGATATTCCCCCGCTGAAGAAAGATACTGACCCGGAATCGCCCCCCGCTCGGCAACGAATAGGACGTATCGATCTCCTTGAGATTCTCCGGGAGCTTGCGGTTGTTGTGCTCCATGATTCTGTCGGCAATAAACGCAGTCTCATCAGCTGTCAGTTTCGGCAGCTTGGAGCGAAGCAGCTGGCCCCTCCCCCGGAAAAATGGAGGATTGTCCACTTCGAAATGAATGTCAGAGACTTTCTTCTCGAAGGCGATCTCCAGAATCTGGTTTAACATTTTCATGTCCATGGCTTTACCCCGTAATGCAGATTGAATGCTGTATGATTAATCTTTGACGAGCGGTTTTTCAAGCTTTTTACGATACATTGAGTTTTCCAGGGCCATCCCGGCATTGCTTGCCAGAATTTCCAGCAATTCAAGGTCTACGCTAGCCGGCTCTTTGCCGCCGAAGTCCCCATAGGTAAGGGATATGGTTTTACCTTGCAACCTCAAGGGGAGGAGGAGAATTGATGCCCGGTCAGGGGCGCCGATCTCTGTGAAGAGGGATTCCCTGATCAGAGCGTCATCCGTGTTCCCGTAAAATATAATACCTTCCTCTATCACATCATGGAACAGTGACGGTTTCAGAAGGGGAATGCGGAAGGCCTTTAACTTTGTTACCTCCCTCACCGCTTCTTCTCTGACACCGATCCCTTTTTCGGCGATTATTTCCTTCTCGCGCACAATCAGGGTGACGGAGCGTTCAAATATATCGGCCACGAATTGCAGGAGGAGCAAGGCAGCCTCCGGCGCCCCCCTGATCCCCCGGAGGGCCGTGATGCAGCTTCCGAGCTTACCGATATCGGAGCTCTTGCGCTCCACGCCACAACTCCACAGATATTTCTGGAGTGCCCGCAGAAATCGGATGGTATCGGAGACGAAGGTCTCTTTAAACTCTTCGCGGCAAGGCCTTGGTATCACGGCCCTTACATTGTCGCTGTATGCCTGCATGGTGAAAGCGGCATCACACGGAGAAGCAAACTGGACAACGCAGAGTTGCGGATATTTTTCCTTTTTCTGAAGGCGCAGCGCGGTTATCATTTCGGAGGAAAAACCGGTTTCGCCATCTTTCGGGGAGTCAAAAACAATAATGGGGAAAAGCTTGTCGGCCAGGAAGCGCTCTATGACATGATCGAGGTCCTGTCCCTCGTTTGTGGCAAAGACGGACATCCCCGCGGCCTTGCAGACAACAGTGACGCAATGAATGATAAGTTCGTCACAACTGTAAAAAATGATATTGGGGGCCTGTCCGTGTTGTGTCAGCCAATCGGCTCTGCCCGGCGTGGCTGAAAACTCCACGATAAACGCGACAAGGGCTTCTCTGTCCTGTATGGAAAGATCCGGTGCGGTCTTCTCAATAGTGTGCCGGTGGATTGCGTATGAGTCCGCGTCCTCCAATGCGGAATAGGCCACGGGGAGTTTATCCTTCAGTTGATCAATCTCAGCCAGACCGAGGTCATCCGCGGAAAGAAGCGGGCTTTCTTCATCCGGGGGGGGCCCTTCCAAAACAAAAGCATCTTCAGTAAATTCTTCTTCCTGCAATTGGCCGTCTCGCATTTTTTCGTCGAAAATGCGCAACGCATTCATCAGTATCCCCTGCGTATCGACATTGACCTCCCTCCCCATTTTTTCAGGGAAGTATCTATATTCATCGGCAACCGACTGGGGCATGACATCCAGGGTGAATGTTCCCCCTTTCCAGGTCAATATTTCGACCACCGTCATTTCAATCAGTTGTTCCAACCCCTTGTAAGCATCCCTTTCATTCACCGCCCCCTTTTCAATCAGGGTAATAATCAGGGGCTTGCGGTCACGCCCGGAACTCTTCTGCTCCGCGAGAGTCTGATCGAGTGTTTCAGTGGTAATGAGGCCAAGGTCAATGAGAATCTTGCCGATTCGGACACTGTTGTTCAGATGATTGGCGCTGACAATGAACCCGTCTTTAAAGACCAGTTGGCTTTCACCCTTGCGGCAACTGATGCGAAGTATACCGGACTTTCTAGTTGCATGCAGCAACTGGATGACGTCAACAATAGGCAGATGTTCCAGGTCTCCTGTGAAAGACATGGGTTAGGCTCCTCTCTCGGCAAACAAAATATATCTGCTTGACCAAGCGGCTATATTAAATAAATTAAATGACAGTCAAATGTTGAATCCATGCTTAATTCACCCTATTAAACTGAAAAATGAGTAAACATTCAAGAAAAGAATTTATTGGGGGCATAACCGAAGCCGGTGATAATGCCCAGACGTTAAATTTCTGTCGTGAAAATCGATGCATCCAATGGCAATAGATGGTATAATATCGCCTCCGGTTAAACCGGGGTTACAAGGAGTGCTGAATGGAGAAGATTCTCAGCCGAATGGAGGTCCGGGTGCTCGGATGCCTCATCGAAAAGGAGCTGGCGACCCCGGAATACTACCCCCTTACCTTAAATGCACTGGCAAACGCCTGCAACCAGAAATCTAACCGCAACCCGATAATGACAATGGAGGAGGCCGAGGTATCCGCCTCCCTTGACTCCCTCCGCACCAGGCAATTGGCACTGGTGTCCGCGGAGGGGGGACGAGTGCCGAAATATCGTCATGCCCTGATGGAAAGGCTGCGCCTCGACCCCGCGGAATTGGCCTTGCTCGCGGAACTTCTGCTGCGTGGTCCACAGACAGTGGGAGAACTGCGCAACAGGGGGGAGCGTATGCATCCCTTTGCCGACCTGGCCGCGGTTGAGGAAGCGTTGCAGGAACTTGAGGAGCGCACTCCCCCGCTGGTGGCGCCCCTGCCCCGCATGCCCGGCCACAAGGAGCAGCGCTACGCGCATTTGTTCGCCGGAGAAGTCGAAATGGCCGAAGAAGCGCTCGAACAACAAGAGCATGCCCGGAACATCACCCTGGCCGAGAACGACCGGATCGCCAATCTGGAAAAGGAGGTCTCATCACTCCGTTCGGAAGTGGCGGAACTGCGCAGGTCCGTAGAAGAATTCAAGGCGCAATTTGAATGATGAAATCCATCCAAAAGTTTAATAATATAAATTCCGGCCGATTATTGAGCCATGGGATCATCGCCTGAAATGGCCAATTTCGAACACATTGTACGTATCCTTGCACGACGTCAGCCCGAGATCCTTGAATTCCCCACTCACACCAGGGCGGCAGTAGCCCTCATTCTCCGCGAGAGTGAGCATGGCCCGGAGGTGCTCTTCATCGAGCGGGCGGCCCGTGACGGCGACCCATGGTCGGGGGACATCGGCTTCCCCGGCGGGAAACTTGAAGAAGAAGACAGCACCCCGCGGCAGACAGCCGAGCGTGAGACGCTGGAAGAGATAGGCCTCGACCTTCACGGAAGCGCCTATCTCGGTCACCTCTGCGACATTGCCGGCTCCCGCCTGCCGATTCTGGTGT
>JBGQDJ010000111.1:0-7981 GCA_041495805.1 Geobacteraceae bacterium | reverse complement strand
AGAGGACGCGATTCGATCTTGGAGAGGTTGATTCCGCGCTTGGCAAAAGGCTCCAGCATACGGTAGAGAATTCCTACCTCGTCCTTTACCGAAAACATGAGAGAGGTCTTGTCGTCACTGCTTATCTCCGTGAGCTTTTTGCCTATAACCAGAAACCGGGTGAAGTTATTGACCTGGTCCTCGATCCGTTCCCGCACGATCTTCAAGTCGTACATGGAAGCCGCGAGTTCGCTGGCAATGGCGGCGGCGGTGTAATCCTCGCTGACGATCTGCGCCGCCACGGCCGTGGAAGCCACGTCCACCGCCGGCAGGTTGGGAAGGTTCTCCGCCAGCCAGTTGCGGCACTGGGCAAGCGGCTGGAGATGGGAATAGACCTTCCTGATATCCTCGATTTTGCCGGTGCGTGAGAGGAGGTAGTGGTGGATCTCCAGCATGACCTCGGCATTGATCTTCAGTTCGCTCTCCATGAACATGTCGAGGGTGTGGGAGACCATCCCCTCAGTGGAGTTCTCCACCGGCACCACCCCGTACAGGGCACGCCCCTTTTCCACTTCTTCGAACACCGCGGGGATTGATTTCTGCGGCACCAGTTCAGCGGAAAGGCCGAACTGCTGCATGGCGGCCTGGTGGGTAAAGGTCGCTTTGGGACCGAAAAAGGCCACCTTCATCGGCGCTTCAAGGGCAAGCGATGCTGATATAATCTCCCTGAAAACGCTCCTTAACCCCTCATTGGGAAATGGGCCGGGATTCTCGCCGGTCAGGCGATCATATATCTCCCTTTCCCTGCTCGGGACATGGAAGTCGTCCTTTTTGGCGGACTTGAGCCGGCCGACCTCTATTACCAGCGACGCACGCAGGTTCAGGAACTCCAGTAAACGGTCGTCAACGGCGTCGATTTCCTGCCGCAATCTCTTGATTGTCTTTTTATTCTGCAAGTTGATTCAACCTTTTGGCGGGGATGATGTTTGTGTGCGGAGGGAGCTAATCCTATAGCATAGCCCGCAATAATGCAATTATTTTTTGTTTCTCTCTACCCTTCCCCTGACAGTGATATGCAGGGGATCTCTCTACCTTCCCACATCATTTTTCTCCATGAATTTAAGAGAAAATTAAATTGCCATTTAATTGTTATATGATATATTGCGCCGATTTATTTGAATGCCGGATGTTATTTCCCTTCAAGTATCAGCTGGAAATTCCGATTTAATAACATAGAGAGGATTGCGACATGGCCCCAATCGATGATCCCGGAAACGGGAACTCCATGCAGAAAAGCGTTATAGAGTGGCACGTCCTTGATCAGTTTCTGGCATTCCGCAAGCCGGGGGGGGGCGACCCACGCCGGCGGATTATCACCATCTACCTCGATTCCACGCCAATGCTGATGGAGGCGATCAAAACCGCGAAAGGCGCGCTAGACTGGCCTTCGCTTACCAAGGCCGCCCATTCCCTTAAGTCAAGCAGTATGAACGTGGGGGCGGGAGAGCTCGGCTCTATCTGCGCCGAACTGGAGCGGGCAGGCAAGAGCGGCTCCATTATCGATGAGGCGAAAAACATTGTCGTTCGGCTGGAGACGCAATATGCGGCTGTCACCGCAGCCCTGCAGGATGCTTTACAGTATATGGATAAATAAATACGTTCGGAGGATAATTGTATGGGAGAGAAAACAAACCGGGGAGCGGTATATCCTCCAGTAAAGTGTTTCGTCTTTTTTTTAACCCTCTTTCTGGGGATACTCATGGGGACAGTGTCCCCGATTTTTGCCGGAGTAATCGAACAACAGCCGGGGCCTGACGGAGTGCGGCTGAATGCGCTGACACTCAAGGATTGCCTGGATATCGCCCAAGGGAAAAACCATTCACGGGGGGTCTCCAGTTTCAGCCTGGAGATAGCCGAGGCACAGCACCGCCAGGCGCTTTCGGGATACTGGCCCCAGATCGGCGTCAAGGCTGCATATTCGATCATGGATCAGGACCCGAATTTCGTTTTCCCTTCAAAATCGATGCAGATACCGGCTTCGACTGTTATAGCAACGACACCATTGGGTCCCATGCCGATCTCCGTACCGGCCAGCAGCTTCACAATACCAGAACAGAATGTCAAGCTGATGGACAAAAAGAACTTCTACGCCACACTGAGCGCCACCCTGCCGCTCTATACCGGCGGACAAGTAAGTTCCTTGGTCCGCCAGGCCAAACAGGGGATGGCCGCGGCGAGGGAAGAGGCCCGCCGCACCGATCTGCAGATCACCTTTGACATCACCCGCTATTACTACGGCGCCGTCCTTGCCGGCGAACTCCGGCGCATCGGCACGGACACCCTGGCGCGCATGGAGGTCACCTTAGAGCTGACCGAAAAACTCTACACACAGGGATCCGGAAGGGTTAAAAAAACCGATTACCTGCGCAACAAGACAGTGGTGGAGGCGCTCCGCTCGGCTGTCCGGGCACTTGAAGCGAATGAGCTGCTGGCAAAAGCCGCCCTCACCAATTCCATGGGGATTCCGTGGGACACCCCCATTGACCTGGCCCAGAGGGAACTTCCTTTCACCCCGGCCAGCTCCCAGTTAAAGGATCTCGTCAGCAACGCATACCACTTCAATCCCGACTGGGCGCGCCTTGAAGCCGGACTGGCAGCAGCCGAGGCAAAGATCGACGAAGCCAAAAGCGGCCATCTCCCGAAAATCGGGCTGTTCGGCAACCTGACCCGCATCGAGAACCCCTATGACAAAGGCATTGTTACCGATGAGAACAAGACTTCCTGGACTATCGGCGTGGGAATTGATCTCCCGATCTTCAACGGCCTCAGAACGGTCAATGAGGTGCGGGAGGCGCGCGCGCGGCTCGGCAGGTTAAAGGAACAGCAGTTGCTTCTCAAGGAAGGGATCGCCCTGCAGGTGAAGTACATCTTCATCCAGATGATGAGCGCCCAGCAGCAGGAGGGCTCTTCCAAGGCCGCGGCAACGGCCGCCGAAGAAAACAGGGCGCTCAACGAGCGCGCCTATCAGGAAGAGATGGTGGAAACAAAGGACGTTATCGAGGCTCAGCTGATTGAATCCCTTATGATGGCCCAATACAGGAAATCGCTGTTTGACAATATCGAAGCAAGGGCGAACCTCGATTTTGTGGTGGGGAGAGAGGTCTCCTCGTTGATTAATGATGCACAATAAATAATACTCAAGCAGGAACGGGGTGAGGGGCGGAGAGCAGAGTGTCCGCAGATGCGCACTTCGAACAGAGAACCATATGAAAAAACCTAATAGCGCGGCAGTCGGTATCCTTCTTGCCCTCATTCTTACAGTGCTTCCGTTACGGGGATGGGGAGCGGAACCGGTCAGTGGAGTGGAACCTTTCACCCCTGTTATCGGCTACTCTTCAAGCACTTTCACCAACGTGGTCAAGGAAAACGCCCAGGCTGCCGCCAAGCTCTGGTCCAATCTGGTCATCAAAAAGAAGAATGGAATCGCTGAGACAAGAATTTACCATGGCTGTTCCGACATGGAGCAAGACCTGGCCACGGGGAAGGTTGACCTTGTGGTCCTCCTTTCCAACGAATATCTGGGGTTGAAAAACCGCGCTCTTCTGGAACCGCTCTTCATATCGGCAAGGGGCCAGGAACTGTACGACAATTTTATCCTCCTTGTCAGAAAAGAGACCGGTATCCGCTCGATTAAAGATCTCAGAGGAAAAACTTTTATTCATCAGGCCGGCAACAGTTCCGATATACACAGGATATGGTTTGAAACGCTCATTATGAAAGAGGGGGTGCACGACCAGGAGCACTACTTCTCCTCGATAAAAGAGGTGATTAGTCCGTCCCAGGCGCTCATGCCCGTTTTCTTCAAACGGGCCGATGCCTGCATCCTGTCGCGCCAAAGCTTCGATGTTATGGCTGAACTCAATCCCCAACTCCGCAAGGAACTTATTGTTATTGCGGAATCAAGACCCTTGGCGACCGGTGTGATCGCAGTGAGGAAGGATTACAACGGCAGGAATCGGGAGCTGATGAAAGAGGTCCTTGAAACCCTGGACCAGGACGTCCAGGGGAAACAATTACTCACCCTGTTCCGGATGAGCTCGCTCGTCCCGTTCCGCCAGAACTATCTTCAGTCAATGGTGGAGTTCCTGAAGGAATACAATGAATTGAGAACCCGCAACAGGAAAAGATAAAGATGAAATCGGTAACCGAAAATCCGGGCTTCAGTCATTACATCAAGTATCATGTCCTCATTACGGCCATCTTCTTCCTTGCAATAACATGTGCCATATTCCCAGTTGCCTGTGCAGACGCGGAAGATAACTCCAGGCTAAGGATAGGCTTCACAGGGAGTGCTTTCCAGGATGTAAGCAATACCGATATCAAGGCCGCGGTCAGTGTCTTGATCCAGAAGGTCGTCTGGAAGCATTTTGGAAAGGGGGAGTCCCACTTCTATGAAACCCTCCCCGAAATGGTTGCGGATCTCAAAAACAGGAAGATCGAGGTCCTTGCAACGCCGGTGGAAGAGTACATGGAGATGAAGAAGCAGCTTCCACTGGACCCTCTCCTAATAACCTCATCGGACAACGGTTCGGAAATGGAGCTGCTCCTCCTTGTCCGCAAAGACAGCGGCATCCGCTCCTTTCGCGACTTGAGGGGCCGCACCATAGTTATTCCGCCGAGGAACCCCAGATGCCTGGACATGTTCGTGGCATGGCTCGAAACCCTGTCCATAGAGGAAAGGAGCAGGGGGATCGACACATACTTCTCGTCGGTAAAAGAAACCCGTACGGTGGCGAAAGCGGTCATGCCGGTCTTTTTCCGCCAGGCCGACGCATGCGTCGTCACAAGGCAGGTTTTTGACCTTACAGTGGAACTGAATCCGCAGATAAGCAGGGAGCTCTCGATTATCGGCCGGAAAGGGAAACTTTCCCAGGGGGTCATCGCCGTGGACCGCAGGCTTTCCGAGGAGACCAAAGAGAAGCTCAGGCAGGCATTTCTGACCCTCCACCAGACCGCGGAAGGTAAACAACTCCTCATGCTGTTCAAGGTGAGGAAGCTGGTCCCGTTCGTACCGGGATACATGAAAGGGACGGAGGCACTTTATGCCGAGCACTCCAGGCAGAAAAACATGATCGCCGGAAGACACTGAGGAATGCACCCATGAGAGCAGTCCTTCTTTTAAGATATTCCATAATGTTATGCGCTTTCCTGATGCTCGCGGTGACCACGCTAGTGGCGGCTCCGCTCACAGGGGCGGCGCTGGATGAGATTCTCCCAAAGTTCATACACGTGGGGTTTTCGACTCGTATTCTCTCCGACATAGACCCCCGTGACGCCCAGGCGGCCATGGAGCTCTGGACAAGGGAGCTGAGTCAAGCTATGGGGATAAAGGTCGCGCCGCAGACCGTTATTTTCAGGAATACCTCCGACATGCTCGCAGCTCTCAAAAGGGGGGAACTCTCCATCGTCTCGCTCACAGCCATCGATTACCTGAAAATACGTAAAGATATCGGGTTGATACCCTCGGTGGTAGCGCCAAGCAATGTTGGCAAGGGACGGAATTTCCTGCTGATTGCCCGCAGGGACAGCGGCATCGGAGTAGTTGCCGATCTGCAGGGGAAAACGATCAATCTTCCTTCGGCGATAAAGCAGGAGGTGAGTCATATCTGGCTTGATGTTCTCCTCATGCGCGAGGGGAAACGGGACTGTTCTTCCTTCTTTCGCCAAGTAAAAGAATATAATTCGCCAACGCAGGCGATCATGGCTGTCTTTTTCAGGCAGGCGGACGCTGCGATCGTCAGTCGCGGGGCGCTGGAAACCAGTAACGCCCTGAATCCCCAGATCGGGAGCCAGCTCCTTGTAGTTTCGGAATCGCAATCAATGATCGGTGATTTCTCATGTATCCCCACCACGGTCAATCAGAGGTTCAGGGAGTCGATAGAATACGCGGCCCTCCATCTTCACGAAAAACCTAAAGGGAAACAGATATTCACCCTGTTCCATATCGAAAAAGTGGTGCCTTTTCAACCTTCCTATCTTGATGGAACCGTGGAGTTGCTGCGGGAGCGGGACAGACTGTTGGCTAAACTGGGAAAGAGAAGATGATCCGTCCGAAGAATTTCATCGCAAATGCAACACCATCCGGTATCCGTTGCATTTTGCGCTGCCATCCGCTGCTCCTGGCCGGCTTCATGATCGCGGCCATATTGCTCTGGCCATTATCCGACCCTGCTGCGGCGGATCGGGATGACGGTATGCCCAAGGTGCTGCGGGCCGCTTTTCTGCAACGCGTCTTTTCCGATATCGACACCCGCGATGCTCAGGCCACCCTTGAGCTTTTGACCAGGGAAATCTCCCGTAACATGGGTCTGGACGCCACTCCCAAGGTGATCATATTCCCTGATATGGCCTCCATGACCGAGGCTATCCGCCACGGTGATCTGGATATCATATCCATGCCGACAGTCGAGTATCTGAGAATCCGCGACAGGGTTCCGCTGATTCCCTCTTTCGTAGGAGCTCACAATAACGGAATGGGGAGCAAATATATACTTATCGCACGCCGTGACAGCGGTATACGGTCTTTTCCCGACCTGAAAGGAAAAACCATCCTCCTTCCCCAGGAAAATAAGCACGAGGAGAGTCATGTCTGGCTCGAAGTGCTCCTGATGAAAGAAGGGAAATCAAATCGCGACTCCTTTTTCAGCCAGGTAAAGGAGTCCCCCAAGATCTCCCACTCGATCATGGGGGTCTTTTTCCGACAGTCCAACGCGGCAATCGTCACCCAAGCGGGGCTGAATACAAGCATGGCCCTTAATCCGCAGATTGACCGCCAGTTAATGGTTATTGCCGAGTCCCCCTTCCTGAGCGACGGTGTTACCTGCTTGCTCCCTACAGCTTCGGAAACTTATCGGCGCACCGTGGTGAAGGCAATCATGAAACTCAACGAGAGCACCTCCGGCAGGCAATTGTTTACAATTTTCCAGACAAGCGGTACAGTACCTTTCAAGCCGGCTTACCTGGAGGGGTTGGAGGAGCTGCTACGGGAACAGTCGCGCCTGAAGGCAAAGATTGCGAAGAGGAAATGATATGAAACCGGGTGAGAAAAGCCGCGGATTCAGAACCGCAATCCATAGCCTGTCCGCCAGGAAGTTCTGGCCCAGACGGATCGTCCTGCGGGTGACCATCATCACCTCGGCCCTCATCGTGGTCACCCTGGGTCTTTTCGCCGCCGCAACCATCCCGTTCCAGCGGACAGCAATCCTCGACGCCATGGAGTCCGAGGCGAAGAGCACGGTCACCTCCATCGACCAGGTAACGGCAAGCGCCATCATCACCGAGGACTTCGGCACGGTCGTGGAGCACTGCATGCGGGTCGTCAAAGAAAGCACGACGATCGTTTATGTGGTCGTGACCCGCAACGACGGCTTCTCTCTGGTCATAACAAAGGAGGGATGGAAACAGGAATCACTGAAAGGAGAATGGTCCCGCAGCGGGCAGCGGACCGCGAACAGCAGATTTCTGAAGAGCGAGATATCAACCGAGGAGGTTTTTCACTACTCGCACCCATTCCAGTACTCCGGCATAGACTGGGGATGGATCCATATCGGCCTCTCTCTAAAGAAATTCCATGATGACCTGCGAAGCATGTATCTACGTACGGCCTTTATCGCCCTCCTCTGTATTGTCGCCGGGGTTGGGGTTGCGCTCGTTTTCGCGCGAAGACTGACCAAACCCATTTCCATCCTCGACATCACCACCCAGCTGGTCGCAGCGGGTGATCTGACCGCACGGGCGGACATCAGGACCGGCGACGAACTTGAACGTCTCGGCGGTTCTTTCAATATGATGACGGAGACATTGCGCTTGTCCCGGGGAAAGATCATCGCCGCCCATGAATATACGGACAACATCATCCGGTCGATGAATGATTCGCTGGTGGTGACGAGGCCGGACGGCGTCATGGAACGCATCAACAGGGCGACGCTGGCCCTTCTCGGTT
>JBGQDJ010000110.1:0-8002 GCA_041495805.1 Geobacteraceae bacterium | reverse complement strand
TCTGCAATCTTTCCTGTCAGTTCTGTGTCTGACAGGTCCACCAGCATCAGATGGTTGTCGGTTCCGCCGGATACGAGGCGGAATCCCCTCGCCATCAATTCCGCGGCAAGTGTCCGGGCATTTTTAACGATCTGCTCCTGGTAAATCTTGAATTCCGGAGTAAGGGCTTCCTTGAAAGCCACGGCCTTTGCGGCAATGACATGCATGAGCGGTCCCCCCTGTATGCCGGGGAAGATATTGGAGTTGAGAACCTTTGCGAACTCTTCGCGGCAGAGGATCATCCCCCCGCGAGGCCCGCGCAGTGTCTTGTGTGTGGTTGTCGTCACGAATTCGGCGTGGGGGACCGGGCTCGGGTGAAGGCCTGTTGCTACAAGCCCGGCAATGTGAGCCATATCAACCATTACCACCGCGCCGACTTTGTCGGCAATCGTCCTGAATGCGGCAAAGTCGATTATGCGCGGATAAGCGCTGGCTCCCACAACAATCATCTTCGGCTTATGTTCAAGCGCCATCCTCTCCACTTCATTGTAGTCAATTGTCTGATTTTCGCGTGAAACACCATAAGAAACGACATTGAAAAGCTTGCCGGAAAAATTTACCGGGCTGCCGTGGGTCAGGTGTCCGCCATGGGATAGGTTCATACCCAGGATCGTGTCGCCAGGCTTCAGTACCGAAAAATAGACCGCCATGTTGGCTTGGGAGCCGGAATGGGGCTGAACATTCACATGGTCTGCGCCGAACAGCAGCTTGGCCCTTTCAATGGCAAGTCTTTCAACTATATCAACATGCTGGCAACCACCGTAATAACGCTTGCCTGGATACCCTTCTGCATACTTGTTGGTCATCACAGAACCCTGGGCTTCCAGCACAGCCTCGGAAACGAAATTTTCAGAGGCAATCAACTCAAGACTGTATTCCTGTCGTTCAGTTTCCAGCCTGATTGCCTGCGCCACATCAGGATCAAAAGTTTCCAGAATCGACATCTAAATCTCCTTGATTATTGTTTATTCTGTTAAGAAAAAGGAAACGGGACCGTCACAGTCCCGTATGATTATTTTTATGGTAACTCAACATGACCTGAATCCGAGCTCACCTTTCTTTGCACAACTCTCGCTCCAGGCGCTCAATCTTATCGAGCCTCCCCTGATGGCGCCCTCCTTCAAATGTAGCATCGAGCCAGGCAGCCACCATCATTTTCGCCTTATCCTTGTCCAGCACCCTGCCACCTAGCACCAATATATTGGCGTTGTTGTGTTCCTTGGCCATCCGGGCCATAAATTCATCTGTTGCCAAGGCAGCACGAACGTGCGGGAACTTGTTCGCCACAATGGACATGCCGATTCCTGTACCGCAGAAAAGAAGCCCTTTATCAGCAGCCCCCGATGATACTCCACTAGCTACCATCTCCCCGAAATCCGGATAATCGACGGAATCTCCGTTATCGGTACCGAAATCCTCGTAGGCAATACCCCTTTCATTAAGGAGTTCCTTTACCGCTTCCTTGAGTTGAAGTCCTCCGTGATCGCTGCCAAGTAGCAACATACTCCCCCGACTATATCTTTTTGAAAAGGAGAGTGGCGTTGGTGCCGCCAAATCCAAAATTATTGCTGAGTGCGGAGGTGATCTTCATATCACGCGCGGTATTCGGCACATAGTCCAGGTCGCATTCGGGGTCGGGTTCCTGATAATTGATTGTTGGGGGGACGATGCCCTTGTCCATGGCCATAAGCGTGTAGACAGCCTCAAGTCCACCTGCCGCGCCGAGTGCATGTCCAGTCATCGACTTGGTGGATGAAACCATGAGTTTTTTCGCGTGTTCACCGAAGGCGGTCTTGATGGCCATGGTCTCGTAGAGGTCATTCATCGGAGTAGAAGTACCGTGGGCATTTATGTAGTTCACATCCTCCGGATTGAGACCGGCGTTTTTCAGGGCCATCCGCATACAGCGCGCCGCACCTTCGCCCCCGGGTGCCGGTGCGGTGAGGTGATAAGCGTCGCCGGTGAGACCATAACCTGCCACTTCAGCATAGATCTTGGCGCCTCTTTTTTTGGCTGACTCATATTCCTCCAGAATCACTATCCCGGCCCCTTCTCCCATCACGAATCCGTTCCTGTTCTTTTCGAATGGACGAGACGCTGCCTGAGGAGTGTCATTTCTGTCGGAAAGGGCTCTCATGACTGCAAAACCGCCAATGCCGAGAGGGGTAATGGTCGACTCGGTGCCGCCTGCGATCATCGCATCGGCATCACCGCGGCGGATAATGTGGTATGCGTCCCCTATGGAATGGGTGGAGGTAGCACAGGCGGAAACAGAAGAGATGTTAGGCCCCTTTGCTCCGTAACGCATGGAAATGTGTCCCGGTGCCAGGTTGATGATGAGCATCGGGATAAAGAAGGGGGATATCTTCTTGTACCCCCCCTCGAGGAGAGCTGTATGATAACGCTCAATGGAAGGTAGTCCACCGAGCCCTGCCCCGACAAGGACCCCTACACGCTCGGCGTTCTCATCGTCAATCTTGAACCCGGAGTCTTCCATGGCAAAATGGGTAGCGGCGAGGGCGTACTGGATAAAGAGATCCATTTTTTTGATCTCTTTTTTTTCGATGAAATCCTCGGCTACGAAATCCTTCACTTCACCGGCTATCCGGACAGGAAAATCAGTGGCATCAAAACGGGTAATGTGGTCAATCCCAGATATGCCGGCAGTCAAGGCATCCCAGTTTTTCCGGTTACCGGTACCCAGGGGAGAGACTACTCCGACACCCGTCACAACAACTCTTCTCATAAAGGTTATTTCTCCTAAAAGAACCGTCAGCAACTGATTCGTTTTCGCGGTTTCCAGTTCCTGAGCAAAATTAGCGGAACAAAAGACCGAATTTCGCCTTGCCTTAATAAAATTACCGAACTGCGACAGGGCTTGAATGCATCAAACCAGCCAGGGATGCTTTTAAAATAGGGGAAGAATCATCCCCCCCCCCTGTCTCAATGATTATGTATGGTCAGTGATGTAATCTACTGCATCCTGGACAGTCTGGATCTTTTCCGCGTCTTCATCGGAAATCTCGATATCAAACTCTTCCTCAAGTGCCATAACCAGTTCAACCGTATCCAGAGAGTCGGCCCCCAGATCGTCCATGAATGAAGCCTCACCGGTGACCTGCGATTCATCAACACCCAATTGCTCGGCGATGATTTCTTTTACCCTTTTGTCGATTGCGGACATGCGTTTCTACCTCCATTTAGTTTTTTAACCCTCTCAGGTTTATAATCAGGTTTGACCTATCTATTGCTACATAGCATGAAAATCAAAATTTGCAAAAGATATTTTTCCCTGCAATGAATATAAATTTGGATGCAATTGATTTTAATTAATAAATTTGATTTCGCACGAAGCAATCCCGAACGTAATATTACATATACATACCGCCATTGACCCCGATCACCTGTCCTGTAATATAGCCGGAACGCTCCGCGGCAAGAAATAGCACGGCATTTGCAATATCGTCTGCGGTCCCGAGCCTTTCCAGGGGAATCTGCGCGGCAAGTTCCTGCCTGGTCTTTTCAGGGAGGGCATCTGTCATTGCAGTTGCTATGAAACCGGGAGCAACTGCGTTCACGGTCACTTTGCGTTTCGCAAGTTCGCGTGCATTGGATTTGGTGAGACCTATGAGGCCCGCCTTGCTGGCGCAGTAGTTTGCCTGACCGGCATTTCCCATCTGCCCGACAACGGATGCAATATTGATAATCCGGCCATACCTCTGCTTTGCCATGACCTTGGATGCCGCACGACTGCAGAGGAAAGCCCCCTTCAGGTTTACCCCGAGGACAGCGTCCCAGTCTTCGTCTTTCATCCTCATCAGGAGGCCGTCGCGGGTAATGCCGGCATTATTGACGAGTATGTCGACCCGACCGAATTTCTCCATCGCAGCGTCTATCATCCGCTCCGTATCCGCGGCCACTGTCACATTTCCCTGGACCGCCAACGCTTCTGCTCCCAGCGACCTGATCTCTACAGCTACTTTCTCGGTTTCAGCCATGTCGAGGTCAAAGGCAACGATGCGCGCTCCTTCAGCCGCCAGTGCCAATGCTATACTGCGGCCAATACCGCGTGATGCTCCGGTTATTACGGCAACTTTGTCCTTAGGCATTTGAGGTCACTCCTTTCCTGATAAAGATCGCGTCGCTTTCAGTGCCCAGGTGTTGACATAATTGCAAAGGACCCGAGACCCACGGCGCGTTTCACGCAACTCCCCTCAGAGCGCTTTCAGGGTCGTGATATCTTGGACATTGCCGATTGCGACATTTTTGGCAATGCGTTTCACAAGACCCGAAAGCACCTTACCGGGACCGACCTCTATGAAACGCTCGACCCCGGATTCAACCATCCGCATCACCGAGGCTTCCCAAAGCACCGGTGAGCTGACCTGTCTGACCAGAAGATCCTTGACACGATCTTTGTCCAGATTTGGGCTGGCATCAACGTTGGAGACAACGGGTATATCAAGTGTATTGATGTTTACCCCCTTAAGTGTCTCAGCGAGACGCTCCGCCGCAGGATTCATCAGGCTGCAATGGAATGGAGCGCTGACGGGAAGCAGCATGGCTTTTCTGAAGCCGCGCACCTTGGCGATCTCGATTGCCCTGCCGACCGCTCCGGAATGTCCGGCGATCACGATCTGTCCGGGCGAGTTGAAGTTAGCCGGGGCCACAACTTCTCCCTGGGCCGCTTCCCGGCAGATTTCCATAAGGATATCGGTCTCTACTCCGAGTATGGCAGCCATGGTCCCCACTCCCACCGGTATGGCCTCCTGCATATATTTGCCACGGGCCCGCACCGTGCGGACTGCATCTGTAAAATTCATGGCGCCCGCTGCAACGAGTGCCGAATATTCGCCAAGAGAATGACCGGCAAGAAAAGAAGCGGTTAAGGAGGTTTCCTCACGGAGCACGCGAAGGATCGCGATACTGACGGTAAGAATGGCAGGTTGGGTGTTGGCGGTCAGTTTCAGTTCCTCATCCGATCCTTCGAAACATAACCGGGAAAGGGCAAAACCAAGTGCATCGTCTGCTTCGGCAAATGTGTCACCGGCAATTTTGAAATTCCCGGCAAGTTCCTTACCCATGCCGGTATACTGGGAACCCTGACCGGGAAAAATAAACGCATGATCAGCCATGCACGCTACCTCGTTCTCATTAGGTATGGATAACCCAGGTTCTACCAGCGTATGAGCGCTGCGCTCCATGTCAATCCCGCGCCAAATGCATCCAAAAGGAGTATGTCGCCTTCCTTGATCCTGCCGCCACGATTGGCTTCATCCAATGCGATCGGTATGGAAGCTGAAGAAGTATTGCCGTAATTTTCAAGATTTGTATAAAGCTGTTCCCCGTTAAGAGCGAGTCTTTTTGCGATGGCGTCAATAATTCGCCTGTTGGCCTGATGGGGGATAAACAGATTGATATCGGATGTAGATAAATTATTGGCGGAAAGTGCCTCAAGGGCTGCCTCTTCCATCCCCCTCACCGCAAGTTTGAAGACCTCGTTCCCCTGCATATTGATGTATGCAAGCCTCTCATCCAGGATTTTCTGGGTTGCCGGGTTCCTGTTACCGACACCTGGTTGATAAAGAAGTTGCCAGTGTCTGCCGTCACTATGAATATGGGTGGAGAGAATCCCCTGTTCCCCTTCGAATGCTTCAACCACAACCGCGCCGGCGCCGTCGCCGAAAAGGCAGCAGGTGTTTCTGTCAGTCCAATCCACAACTTTTGACAACACTTCAGCGCCAATAACCAATGCCTTGCGAGACGCACCGGTTTTTATGAATTTTTCGACAATGGAAAGGGCGTAAATGAAACCGGAGCAGGCTGCCGAAATATCGAATGCAACGGCTTTCACCGCCTTCAGGTTATTCTGCACAAGACAGGCTGTTGAAGGAAATGGGAAGTCCGGGGTTACAGTGGCGACGATCAGCAGGTCTATCTCTTCCGGCCCGATACCCGCCATGGCCAGGGCATTTTCCGCAGCCCTGGTGGCAAATATCGAGGTGTATTCGTTCTCGGAGGCGATATAGCGGTTTTTTATGCCTGTCCTGGCGGTTATCCATTCATCACTGGTCTCCACCATCTTTTCCAGGTCGGCATTTGTCAATATTTTATCCGGTACCGAAAAACCGGTTCCTGTGATTTTCGCTCGCATAATTGATTTCACCCTATCCTGTAGCAATATCTTTAGGGATTTCACGTTGCTGCATATAAACGGAGAAATTATCCTGCAACTTCTCGGCGACTTTCTGATTTACCCCTTTTTGCGCATATTCGTAGGCAAAGCGTATGGCGTTTTTGATTGCCTTGGCATTGGAACCGCCATGACATATCATTCCAACGCCATCAATACCCAAAAGGGGAGCGCCGCCATATTCGGCGTAATCCACCTTCTTTTTGAAATTGTTAAAGGCCCTGCGTGCCAATAGATAACCAACTTTGGATAGAAATCCACTCTTCAGCTCATCCTTGAGCATTTTCCCGACAGTTTCGACCAGCCCTTCCGAGAGCTTCAAAACAACATTGCCTACAAAGCCGTCACAAACCACGACATCAACCGACCCATTGAAAATGTCGCGGCCTTCAACGTAACCTGCATATTCAATGGAAATTTTTCTCAACAGCGCACTTGTTTCCCTGGTCAGATCATTTCCCTTGCTCTCCTCTTCTCCATTGGAGAGGAGGCCTATCTTCGGCCGGGCAATCCCCATAACCTGACGTGCATAAACTTCCCCCATGATGGCGAATTGCACGAGATGGAGAGGCTTGCAATCAACATTGCCGCCTACATCCAGAACAAGTGTGTCGCCTTTCAGGTTGGGGAACAACTGGGCAATTGCGGGACGGTCTATGCCTGCCAGGCGTTTGAGGACGAACATCCCGGCAGCCATAGTGGCGCCGGAATTCCCGGCACTGACAACGGCGTCCGCAACCCCGCTTTTTACCAGATCGAAAGCGACGCGGATGGATGAATCCCTTTTTTTTCTGATCGCATCTGCGGGAGAGTCATGCATCCCAACCACTTCGCTTGCATGATGAACGGAGATGTCCAAACCCTTGCAATTGTATTTTGCAAGCTCGTGCTGAAGAATCTCGGTGTCGCCAACCAGGATAATGGGAACACCAAATTCCCTGACGGCCGCGATGGCACCCGAAACTTCGACAACCGGCGCATTATCACCGCCCATCGCATCAACAGCAACTCTCATAGAACTCCCGATCTGAGTAATCATCACAGACTTATCGAAAGGTCAGCCTAGAGTTCTTCGACCTTTAGCACTTCTTTTCCTTTGTATGTGCCACATGAAGCACATGCGCGGTGTGGGAGCTTTGGGGCCTTGCACTGGGGGCATACGGAAATGGTCGGAGCAGTCAGAAAATCGTGTGCGCGACGCATGTTCTTGCGGGATTTTGAGGTTTTCTTCTTTGGTACTGCCATGATCTATCTCTCCTTTATCTATTTTTCCTTGAGGTTTTTCAACGCGTTGAATTTAAGATTCATATTGTCCTGACTGCACTCGCATTTCGCGAGATTCAGTTCGGCTCCACATTTAATGCACAAACCCTTGCAATCTTCACTGCATAGAGGTTTGAATGGAATGGCAAGGATTACCTGTTCAGTTATCTCCTTGGTGAAATCTATCTCATTACCTTCATATGTCGCGGAGATCAGATCTTCTTCCGCCAGCTCCACATCCTCATCCTGGTCCAGGCCTTCATCCTTCATATAAAAGATCGTAAAAGCCGAATCGATGTATAGCGGAAACTCCGCGAGGCATCGCGAGCAATCCAGTCGCAAAGATGTTTCAACCCGACCGGAAATCCTTATATGATCATATTCCCTGGCAACGGTCAGATGTATCCGCAATGGGGCCTGAAAACTGCACTCTCCAGCTTCCTGCAACTCCATAAGAGTTGAATAAAGCGTCAGCGGCTCTTCGCTCGAAAGTTCTACTGCTTTGTC
>JBGQDJ010000109.1:0-8151 GCA_041495805.1 Geobacteraceae bacterium | reverse complement strand
CGATGTTGTGGCATTGAACCTCTCCTCTTTTAGGTTGGTTCATTGCTTATACACCTGTCTCAATATCCCCGTCCACTTCAGGCAGATCGTTAGGTAACAAGGCGGCTTTTTTCATTTCCTGAAAAGTTGCACCAAAGGTCCTTTTCTTAGCCTTTGCCTCCAGTGCGTTTCCGGCATCCAGTCCCATTCCTTTCGTAGCTTGCGCAAGCAGTACAAAATATTGCGCCGACACTCCTTCCAATTCTTGAAGTTGCCACAAGGTAAAGCCAACTTGCTGTGTGACAACCGCAAGTCGTTCCGCCATCTCAATTTGCTTTTCTAGATTTTTCATATTTATCTAACTGTTAAGTTAATCGCTAGCCGTAGGCTGTCCGGTTGAACGAAGGGTTAGATTCGCCTCGCGGACCTTGGAGATGACTTTTGACGTGTCGCGAACAATCGTCCGAGCGTTCTGAACAGTCACGTCGTCTCGCGCATGAGCTAGCCTGTTCCGAACTGTCGCGTGTTGCCGGATCTCTTTGAACTCCTCCGGGGATATAACTTCCTTCGAGCTAGCGAATTCTAGGAGCATGATTAGCGAAGACCGTGCCGCGAAGGCGTCCAAGCCATAGAGCTCAAATAATTGCCGCAATTCGTGCTCGAGCAATGAAAAGACTGCGATGACTGCCGCTCGAAACTCCTTCTTTGCGAGAAGGCGAGAAGGTTCGTCCTCGAGAGCGGGGGACAGCCTTTCAAAGGCAACGGCGAAAGCTCCTTCGAGGGACTTGAGAAACTCCGAAGACTCGTCGTCCAAATTTCTCGGCCGCCGAATGACCAAGTGCTGGGCTAGATCAAACGGTACACTTGTCTGATCGTCGGCAATGAGGATAAGAGGCTTTGATAGACCTTCCTTTGAGATAACCATGCCGACCTCGAGAACTGTGTTCGGCGAACTTAGGTCCGCGACGACTAGCGCAGATCTTTCTATTAGTGCGTACACCTTCGCCATCATGTTGTCGCCAGGTGCGACAACCTCTGCCGCCATGACGGGACTGAAGCCGTATCTTTCAGCGATTGGATAGACCCTCGACTTGTATAGGGCCGCATACCGCGTTGGCACAGAGAAGAACGCGAGGCGACTCTGTGCAGTCGGTGGAAGCGAGAGCTCGGCTTGTGGCTCCGACTCCGTGGATGTGCTGAGAGAAATGAGGTTTGAGGTCCAGTAGTCCAACAATTCTCGGAATGCTGACTCCAGCGTCTCGGCATATGTTCTATTCGAACTCTTAGGCAGATTTATAACCTTGACTCCTCGCCGCTCATATCGCGATACAACGTGCGATGCTGCACCAACTTGCAATACGTATGCTGGTCGACGAAGTCCTCCTAGTCGATCCTTCACGACCGACCATATCTGACGGAAATCAGGATCGTCCAAGCTGTAGCCAATGAATAATGCAGTGTGATCAATAAAGTAGGCTGGACAGATGCGTTGCTAGTAGTGGTAGATTGCCCAAAAATGAGTCGTAGTCTTCTTCGGTGACCACAAGTCGATTTGGATGATGCAAATCACCATGCAGCTTTAGGAGTCGGACGCCGGCTTGCGGGTCTCCGACTGCGAGTTGGTCTTCCGAAATCAACGGTATGCAGTACTTGTTGAGCTTGGCATATGCTTGTTCGAGCAGAAAGTCGAAGTTTGTCGTTACAACTCGTTCAAATGGTAGTCTGCAGAATTGTTCGTGCGGCTTTGCCGGCTGGATTACTGTGACCAGCAGAGAGGATGCGAGAAACTCGACCAACTTGACACGTGAGAACTCGTGCGCGTAAGCGGAGAGCGCCTCAAGGGGGGTCGTGTATTGATACTCTGGCAACGTACCCGCGACTTTCTTACCAAGTCCATCCCAATCGAGCATCTTCTTGCCCGCGGGTATCTTGGCGTTGAGTGAGAACCCCGCGCCCACGAAAGGCAGGCAACGGCCCTGCACCATGTCCTCTAGAAACGGCACTGGAAAATGAGACAGATAGTCTGCCACTTTGGGTCTCCTTGTGAATCTAACGGTTTTGCGGATCAACTGCGAGTGCAACGAGTCAGTTTTGCATCAGCGTGTTATGCATTAATTTTTCAAGTTCTTCCTCTGCTCTTTTGAATTCAGATAATTTGGTAATTTGAAAACTTACTTGAGCAGTGGTCTGCCAGTTTTCAACTTTTGCGTAAGGGGCATAATCAATGACAATCCATGCGATCTCATCGTTTTTCTCATTTTTCCAACTTGCTGCATAACGCGCAGGCACCTTTTCAGTTATTTTCCAATTACCAGTCTTTGGGCTGAATGTGCTCCATGAGAAGCTCGGTAGCGCGTCATTTGGCATTTGGTATCTTTTGAAGCCCTTCACCGTCATTTCATTGTCAATAAAAGCAGTAATTTCCCCTGCTGGAAAGGAAGATGCAACTCTATATGTCAACGCTTTTGCTCCTTTTACCGGACGATCAGTATAATGCTTTATGGAAAACGCTTTCGGGTAGACTGGTAGCTCAGTAAATGAACATATATTGTCCCCTGAACATGCAGACAACAGAAGAAAAATAGTCATCAATAAATTAAATTTGATAGTCATTGGTGGTTTCTTTATTTACGCATAACAGTTAGCTCACCTGCTTAACACGGGTTTCCAGTTGTAGAATATCACGACTAAAGATACCCAAGTGAGCTTGATTGTAAATGATATCAGATAGTTTAGTTTAAGTTGTTCAAATATTGAAATCATGAATTGCCGCTATTCATTAGGAGGAGATCATCACATTCCCTTATTTTTTCGCAGTGCTATATCACAGACAGAAATTAAAACACAAAGCCCGCACCATCAGCGTCTGGCTGACCGAAACGGCCCTATTTCATCCCCCGCAAACGTCGCAGGGCTACGTTGAGGACTTGGCGATTGAAGTTCGGCTAAAGATAGCCTGAAGATGAGATGCAAGATGCCCATGTTAATTGTTTACAGATCCTCTGTTTAAACTGCCTTCTAAAGCATTCCCTGCGACACGAAACTGAGGAACGTGCCGTCGCCGATGATGATATGGTCGATGACCTTGACTCCCATCAGGTCGCCGGCCTCCTTCAGGCGGCGGGTGATGTCGATGTCTTCGCGGCTCGGCGTTGGATCGCCGGTGGGGTGATTGTGGACGAGGATTATGGCGGCCGCCGAGTCACGCACCGCCGGGCTGAAGACCTCTCGGGGATGGACGATGCTCTGGTTCAGGGACCCTTCCGATATCTGCACCTCGCGGATGACCCGGTTCTTGCCGTCCAGGAGGAGAGCAAGAAAATACTCCTTGCGCCTGTCGCGGAAGGAGTAATGGTAGTGCTCGAAGACCTGTTGGGGTGAGGTGTAACGTTCATTGTTTTCCAGACGCCGGCTTTTCATGCGGTTGGCAAGTTCCAGGGCGGCCTTGATGCATGCGGCCTTGGCAGGTCCGGTCCCCTTGTTTCTGCAGATGTCGGTTACGGATGCCGTTGCCAGAGCGCGGAGGTCTCCGAATTCCTGTAAAAGATCCCGGCCGATATCGAGGGCGCTCCGTCCGCTTGCCGCATCTCCGGTGCGCAGGATGAGCGCAAGCAACTCCGCGTCGGTCAGCGCTTCGGGGCCGCGTTTCAAAAGTTTTTCACGGGGACGTTCGTCCTCCGGCCAATCCTTGATCCCACCCGGCATCTTCGCTCCTTTGAAAAACCGCCAATGGACAACGGAGCATGGAAAATGGCTCAATGCCTCTATCCCGGCATTCCTTTATCCGCCCTGCTTTATTGAGTGGATGACCTGAAATAGAGGACAAACCAAAGCGCATCCCTGGGGAGGATCTTGTCTTCCGTCTCCTGAATAAGCCTGAATATCCTTCTCCCCTCATAGACCATCTCTTCATTCTTAAACAGCTTTTGCCACATCTGACGGGCCTCTTCCCAGGAACGGCCGACATATTGAGGCCAGGATTCATCCTCTTTCATTTCTCCGGGATAGAAGCTTTTCCAGCAGAGTGCGCACTCCCCATCAGGAGTGCGGAATTGCACTTGCCAACCACCTGAAGCAAGGCCCTCCGACTCTGCGGCGGCGGCGACTCCAAGCAGATCTTTCTTGCGCCAGGCGTATTCATTTCCCAGCTTGCAGGCGCAAGCAAGCAGTTCCGCCGGCAGAAACAATCCAGGCTCTATCATTAGATATCCAAAAGTGCTCAGCTCAATTTCGAATAGGCAATATTACAGACCGAACACCCTTCCCGGCCGGTATCCAAACTTTCACCCCTGATGATTTGCATGGCTTCGGCCTTATCGATCTTGTCGTGGTAATAAGAAAAGGCTGCAATTATCCTGTTGATTGACTCTGCCTTTGCGGACAAAAATAGATTAGACAGGCTGTCCGTCATTTTTTGGCCATCGACAATGTCGCGATACTCTAAATTCCCGGCCAGTTCAATATTATCCTTCTGTAAATGATGGTAGAAAAGAGGGATAATTTTGCTGTACTCCAATATGTTCAGTTTATCCAGATAATATATCAATTTATAGGCGAAGAAATTTCTGAAACACTTGTTGATGATTATCTGTTTCTTGTAGGCCCTGATCAAATGACCATTGGCAATATTGTATTTGACCGCTAAAATATCAAGAATATCGTGAATCAATCTGTCATTAGATCTCAAGATATTATCCAGGTAGAAGCTGTTATTGATGTCATGGTCAAGCCGTGTTTCCATCAATCTATGTTTATATATGGCGGTTTTACTGACTGATTCATTATTGTCATAATAATTTCCAACCAGATAATATATTACCGGGTGAAATGTCATATCCAGCACACAATGTGAAATGTAACCGATTGTCATGCAGAGCAAATTTTTCGATCTGAGCCGCTTCGCCCGTTCCAGTAAATCGAAAGTCAGTTCGTTGGTTTTTTCCCCCTCTTTGCCGTGGAGTTTTTCCGAAATTTGCATGACATCTCTATTGGAAGAATAAAAGAACGTGTCGGCCACAATGGAGCCAAAGCATAGAGACTCGTAGTTTGCCTGTAATACGGTTTTTGTTTCTTCGCAATTCAGAGATTGAATAACATCATTAATGAAAAATATGTGAGTGTTTTCTTTAGGCAAACGTTTCTCCTTTTAGGAAGGCAAATCCGCGTGATTTGCTTATCTTACAGAATGATACGAGCTTTATGAAGTAATTTCAACGAAGAAGTTTGTATTCCCCGGTTTTGGGGAGGTAAAGAGGGGACTAATCTCAGTGCAAGAAGTAGATAAAGGCGAGCATACCGCTCCCGGCAATAAGCCTGTACCATACAAAGATAGAAAGGGAGCTGCGCTGGACAAAGCGAAGCAGAAAGAAAACGCTCAGATATCCGAAAAAAGCGGACGTGGCTATGCCTATCAACATTGCGGACAATTCACCGGCCGGGACCCCGTCTTTTAGCAGATGCCCTAGTTTCAAGATAGCCGCGCCGGCGACCACCGGCAGAGAGAGAAGGAATGAGAAGCGGGCCGCTGCTTCCCGGTTGAAGCCGAGGGACAGGGCTGCGGTGATGGTGATTCCGGAGCGGGAGACTCCGGGTATCAGGGCAAGGCATTGGGCCAGGCCGATTATAAGGGCGGAATTCAGTGTGACCCGGTCCATCCTCCACCGTTTCGTGCCGATGGTGTCGGCAATGGCGAGGATAAGGCCGAATATTATCAGAAAAGTGGCGATAAGCGCCGGGCTCCTGCGGAAGATATCCTCGAGGGGTCCCTCCAGTGTCTTGCCGACGATAGCCGCCGGTATGGTGCCGGCGATAATGTAAAACGGGAGTCGTTTTGCCGCGGTATCCAGCCTTCTATTGGAAATGGCGCTGAAAAAATTGCCGGCCATATCGACAATGTCCCGCCAGAAGTATAGAGAGAGGGCAATGAGCGTCCCCAGGTGGAGGGCGACATCGAAGGTAAGTCCCGATTCGGGCCAGTGGAAAAGCCATGGAATCAGGATCAGGTGGGCGGAGCTGCTGATGGGGAGGACCTCGGTGAAACCCTGGAGGGTACCGAGAATCGCGGCGTGTAAAAGGTTCATTTGGTTCTCTGATGCAAAGGTATAATGTCCTGTGCAAGATAGGCGAAGCCCGGCGTAAAATCAAGTAAAAATGCTTATTGAACGGAAGGTGCGACCCAGGCCATGAGATTTTAGTGGGAAGTCAAGGGGATTTGTGCTATTTGTTACAAGTTTGTTAAGAACGCGGCCTGTGGCCGATCTGGAGGATAATATGTTCGGGTTGACACCCAAGGATGATAAATTTTTCGCCATGTTCAGGGAGATGACCTGGAACATAATCGAAGGTGCGGAGCTTTTGAAGGAGATGCTCGATAATTACCACGACCCGGTAGGCAGCCAGATCCGCATCAAGGAAGTGGAGCACAAGGGCGACTCCATAACCCATGAGATCATCAAGAAGCTGAACAAGAGTTTCGTCACACCTTTGGAGCGGGAAGATATCTATGCCCTCTCCGGAGCCCTGGACGATATTCTCGACCTGATCGACGCAACGGCCCAGCGCTTCGTGATGTACAACGTGGAAAAGCCCACTCCCCAGGCAAAGGAGTTGGCGTTCCTGATTCTGAAGGCCTGCCAGGTCATCAGCAAGGGTGTCTCCCATTTGGGCGGCAAGATGGAGCACATCAGTGAATGCTGTGTCGATGTGAACTCACTTGAGAACGAGTCGGACCGTGTCTGCCGCGAGGCGATCAGCCAGCTGTTCCATGAGGAGAAGGACCCGATCCAGCTCATCAAGTGGAAGGAGATTTACGAAACACTGGAAAAGGCCGTCGACAAGTGCGAAGACGCCGCCAACATTCTGGAAAGCGTGGTATTGAAAAATGCCTGAGGCAACACTTGCCATGCTGTTCCTTGTCATTGCCGCCGCGCTCCTCTTCGACTATATCAACGGCTTTCACGACACCGCCAACGCCATTGCCACCTGCATCTCGACCCGGGCACTATCGGTAAAGGGAGCGATCATCATGGCGGCGGGTCTCAATTTCGCCGGGGCGATGATCTCCACCAAGGTTGCATCCACCATAGGCAAGGGTATCGTGGACCCGGTCAATGTGACCCAGATGGTGGTGCTCGCCGGAATTATCGGCGCGATCATCTGGGACCTGATTACCTGGTATTACGGCCTTCCCTCCTCCTCATCCCACGCCATCATCGGAGGGCTCATGGGGGCGGTCATCGCCCACGCGGGGACAGCGGCACTCCACTGGAAGGGGTTAGAAAAGATCGTCCTGGCCCTGGTCATTTCCCCGGTTGTCGGGACAACCCTCGGCTTCTTCTTTATGGTGGCAATGATGTGGAGCTTCCGCAACCATTCCCCCTATGCCCTGAACAAGGTGTTCAGGAGAATGCAGATTCTCTCCGCTGCGGTCATGGCTTTTTCCCACGGCACTGCCGACGCACAGAAATCGATGGGGGTCATTACCATGGCGCTGGTCAGCTATGGTTACCTGAGTTCGTTTCAAGTCCCTCCATGGGTGATGATCATCTGCGCGGTGGCCATGGCATTAGGCACTGCGGCCGGCGGCTGGCGCATCATAAAGACTGTGGGGAGGGATTTCGTGAAACTGCAGCCGGTACACGGCTTTTGCGTGGAAACTGCCTCCGCCGGTGTCATCCTCGGGGCCTCGGCTTTCGGTCTGCCGACCAGCACCACCCACGTCATTACCTCCGCCATACTCGGAGTCGGTCTCTCCAAGAGGATGTCGGCGGTCAACTGGACTATAGCCTACCGTATTCTCACCGCCTGGGTACTTACCATTCCGGCTTCAGGTATCGTGGCTTATGTTACTTATATAGTCCTGAGCCCGTTTTTGGGGAAGTAACGTTCTCCGTTCAGCGTTCTGCGGAAAAATAAAAGGGGAACCGATCGGTTCCCCTTTTCCTCTTTAATCGTCCATCTCTTCCCCCACCTTCTCCATCTCCGTGGTCTTTTCGGCGAGGGAGTCGTCCTTTTGCCGGAATCTCACCACCAGATAGTAGCAGAGGAAATAAGAAAGAATTGCTGCAACGGTTACCTGTATGGACGTGCCGAGTATAAGTTGGTTATCGTTATTTTGTAGTTTTTTGATAGATTTTTGGAATTTTTTTTGATGTCTGTGTTGGAATTATTTTT
>JBGQDJ010000108.1:0-8169 GCA_041495805.1 Geobacteraceae bacterium | reverse complement strand
GTTATCTCGAAACCCTCCGGGATATAATCGAGCAAAGGACGCCGATGCAGCCATGAATGCCATTAAACAAATTCTGGGGAAATTGTTCGGGTATGTACTTCTGGCCGGGATTCTATTCGGGCTGTTCACGATAGTGGCCGCTCCCATCGAGATGGCCAAGATGGCTGCGGCGGAGAAATGGCCCTCGCGCAAGGGGCTCATTACCAAATCATTTGCTGATCGGCGCTCCAGCTCCCGGCGGGCGCCGTGGTGGCGAGCGGAGATCTGCGGCACGTACGTGGACAGCGAAGAGAAATTCTGCGTACGGAGGGTCAGATATGGCGATTTCCGCTTTGGCAGCGGCGAGGCTGAGGCGCGCAAAGCGGTGGTGAAATATCCTGTCGGGCGCGAGGTCGACATCTACTATTCCCCGTCGAACCCGAAAGAAACGGTCCTTGAAGCGCGGACGTCCTGGAACACGATGGTCACTCTGCTCGGACTCGGCATCGGTTTCCTGCTCCTTCCCGTGCTGCTCTGGCTGTTTCGGAGACAGCTCGAACCGGAACGTTACAAGTAAAGATTATCGACGTGAATTCCCGATCAAGCGCTGCAGACGGTCGTCGCGATAACTCCACGCCGCCGCTGGAGGGGAAGTATAAGGGGGAAGTATAAGGGTCACGTCTACAGATCACAGAAAATTTGCATTTTCGCTTAATATCTGTGTTCTGCGGACCTGATCTAAATCGCGGTGGAAATCATAATAGTCTCGGCGGTGAAAGTTATCAATTAAGTTGCTTTCAGTCACATATGTTTCTCATGGGAGTAAACAATGAATTCCTATCAATCGGGCGAAAAGGTTAGACCAGCCGCCAGTTCAAAGGAGGAGGCGCAACAGCGGGCAGACCAGATCATACTCTTTAAACATGAACTGACCGAGATGGAAAGGGATGGCATACTGCACCTGACCGATGAGCAGCGGAAAGCTATATCCGCCTATCACGGTGAGACCTTGAAACAACTGACCGCGCATTTCGATATCGACATGAGCCAGGCGACAAGGCAGATGTCCATGGGGATGCGCATTGTCTCGTTTCTCGGCGCAATCGCACTTTCGGCGGCGGTATTTTTTTTCTTCTACCGATACTGGGGGAATTTATCGGTTGCGCAGCAAGTGGCTATCCTGGTTGCCGCGCCGATTGCGGCCTTGGCCGGTGTCGAGTTCGCCGCCCGCCGGGAAAAGACCCTCTATTTCGCCTCGTTGGTAAGCCTGGTGGCGTTTACCGCCTTTGTCCTCGACCTGACCATGCTCGGCCAGATATTCACAATAACACCCACCCAGAACGCCTTTCTCGCCTGGGGCGCTCTCTCCCTGGCCCTTGCCTATACCTACCGCCTCAGGCTCGTTCTCGTTGCCGGGCTCATTTCTATGCTGGGATATCTGACCGCGACCATGGGGGCATGGAGCGGTATCTACTGGCTCTCGTTCGGCGAGCGGCCGGAAAACTTCCTCGCGGCCGGAATTCTTATTTTCGCTGCGGCGTTCATACCACTACACCGGAAATACGAATTCGCACCGCTCTACCGGATGTTCGGACTCCTGGTCGTCATGATCGCCGTACTCGTCCTTTCACACTGGGGGATGGGGAGCTATCTGATGATCCAGGGGAAACATGTGGAATACCTGTACCAGGCCGCCGGATTTACTCTTTCTGGCCTTGTCATCTGGCTCGGCATCAGGGCGCATTGGCCGGGGATCACCAATCTGGGATGCGTCTTTTTCGTCATCTTCCTCTATACCAAGTTCTATGACTGGTGGTGGGAATGGATGCCCAAATATCTGTTCTTCCTCCTGCTCGGATTGATCGCCCTGTTGATCCTCTTTCTCCTCAAGCGGCTCCGTAAGCTGGTCAGGGAGGTGACGCCATGAATCGATATGGTTTTTACGGGGGAGTCATCTTCTTGATCGCCGTTAATGCCCTTGTCCTGGCAGGCGTCTGGTACAACCGGTCGGGCACCCCCGATGCCGCAGTAGAACTGACGGAGCGCGAACTCACCCTTAGCCACATCGATAAGGAAAACAGCGGGGTGTCGCTCCGTCTCGACTGGGGGCAGTACGGCGATCGGGAGTTGAAATGGTTTGACAAGGATAAGCTCACCTTTGTGGGATTCGATTGCAGCACCCCTGTCGGCTCTGCCGACGCGGAGATCCGCTACGGCAAGGCGCTCCCCAGAAAGACCTTTGTGGTGATGGAATTTGAAGGAAAGGCATGGGAGACATGGCAGTCACTGGAACTGAAGAAGTTTGAGGATATGGAAGCGAAAATTATCAAAGGTGATAAGGCGCGCAACGATCTGGCTAAAGCGAAAAAGCGATTTGCATGGGAGATTGTGGCCGACTCCAGGCTCTTTCCGGTGGATGCGGGGAACAATCCGAAAAGGCTCAGGGAATTATATCCGGATCGAAGCCGTTTCATAATCACGTCTGCAAGGGTACGGCTCCATTACCGTAGTGCGGTTCTTGAAAAGGGAAAGCTTGTGGAGCCGGCCAAATTGAGGGGGATCATTGAAGAGGTCTTGACAGATACGGTCCGGGTGCCGCGAGACAAACAGGGCCTGCTGCGCCCCCTGGCATTGAAGAATGACTACTGGCGGCATAATGTTTATGATGAAGAGACGAATGAAAAACCGAAACCGCCCCGATACAAGGTAGTTCTCAACTATGGGCGCCGGTATGAGCCTTGGGTCGTAACGGTTCGGCCATATTAATAGAAATATCAATACCAAGAAAAAGGAATGGAAGGAATTGATAAGGGCCTACATTCTACAGAACATGGAAAATGCAGACCCCTCGATTTCCCCGACCCCTCTATTTCTCCAGAAGCAGGTGAGAGAGGTGGGTGGCCGTTGGGACCGGCAGCAACAGGTATGGATTGGAGGAGGCTGAGGGAACGCTGTTAGCTATTTTCGGAAGTGCGGTGGGAACGCGGCAAACACGGACAGAGATGGGACGAGATGGAAATGGCAAGGGGCTCCGAAAGAGACCCTTGTTTTGTTGAATTACCTGTCATGCTCCGTGGTCATGATGGAATGATGCCAACACTGCTTACCTTTCCGATCATGGCCGGGATATTATTCAAGTATTCCGGGGGATTCTGGTGCTATTTCTTCCCGCACCCCTTCCCTTTTCTATCTGCACAGGATTTCTGCAACTCATCCATCTTTTCTTCCACTTCACTGAACCCTTCGGCATATAAGCGTTCCTCATCCGGGTCCAGATGATAGAGGAGCTTCAGGAATTCTCCGGCATGTACCCTTTCCTCGTCGGCAACCTCCTTCATTACCGCATGGACAAGCTTGTTGTCGGAGGATTCGGCCAACTGCATGTAGAGTTGGACCGCCTCATATTCCGCTGCAACGGCAAAACGTACTGCACGCACCAACTCCTCGTGGGTCATCTTGCGGTCACTGGCAAGACCTGCGAATGGGGATCCGAAATCGGGCATGTCAATTCTCCTCTCTGGCGTATGTTTATACAATATTTAATTGCAAAGGGAATTTTTCGGGCGGCTTTTATCCAATGTTCATATGCGGAAGCTTGTCATCCTTGACATACTAGCCTATATTCTGTATAAATTGCAAGTTACCAAAGAGTTACGGGGACTATATAATGTTCGTTTTCTCCAATTTTCTGAATGCTGTCGCCTACGTTATAGAGATTCTCCTCAACATCTATATGTGGATAGTCATTGCCCGCGCCCTTATCTCCTGGGTAAACCCCGACCCGCACAATCCGATCGTCAATTTTCTTTACCGGGCAACGGAGCCGGTACTGTCCAGGGTGCGCCGTATAATTCCCGATCTCGGGGGGATCGACCTGTCTCCCCTGATTGTCCTTCTCATTATATATTTTCTGAAGGAATTCGTAGTCAGATCCGTCTATATGATCTCATACAGAATGTAGCCGCGGGGAGAGTTGCTATGAAAATTACACCGCTGGACATTCAGCAACAACAGTTTAAAACCAAATTCTTCGGCGGGCTCGACCCGGAAGATGTGGATGCATTCCTGCAAACGGTGTCTCAGGAAATGGAAGACCTGAGCCGAGAAAATACGGACCTGAAAGAACAGATACGCAGAAATGCCGACTCCATGGCAGAGTTTTCGTCGCGAGAGGCCCAACTGCGCGACACCATTCTTGCCGCCCAGAAAATTACCGAGGAGATGAAAGCCAATTCCCAGAAAGAGGCAACCCTGAAAATCTCCGAGGCAGAGCTTAATGCGGAAAGGATACTTGCCGACGCGAATCTGAAGCTGGCCCAGCTAAGCTCCCAGATACAGGACCTGCGCAGGGAAAAACTACAGTTTGAAATGGCCCTCAAAGCCCTTCTGGACAGCCACTACAAGATGCTCACACTCAATGAAGAGTGATGCCGGCGCAACTGCTCTTAAATTGACCGAATCCAGGGAGGGAGTGCTTTTCACTGTTCATGTCCAGCCCAGGGCATCACGCAACGAGATCTGTGGAGTCCAGGGAGATGAACTAAAGTTGCGGCTCACCGCGCCGCCGGTAGACGAGGCCGCGAACAGGCTCTGCGTCGAATTTATCGCCGACAGGCTAAAGGTCGCGAAATCCCGGGTGACAATAATATCCGGTGCGAAATCCCGCCACAAGAAAATAAAGGTGACCGGGATCAACGGCGATACGCTTCTATCACTCCTGAAAATATCCCACGTCGATTGATTTGCCTGCGCATAATGCATTGCTGAAACACAGCTATTGACAAATCGCGGCATGAATCACTATATTAAAGATTGAGAAAAAGAACTTAAAGGAGGAAGTATTCCCGATGGCTGTCTACGAATACCAATGCAATGCCTGCAATGCCCGGTTTGAACTGCAACAGAAGATGTCGGACCCCCCGGAAAAAGTATGCCCCGAATGCAGCGGAGAATTGACAAAACTGATTTCCGCCGCTGCCTTTAAGCTCAAATTCAGAAAATATTCCAAACGTTAGGAGGAAGTTTTACAAATGCCTGTTTACGAATACCAATGTAACGCCTGCGACGACCGCTTCGAATTGCGCAGGAAGTTTTCCGATGCGCCGGTTAATGTTTGCCCAAAATGCGGCGGCGAAGTGACAAAACTGATCTCCAGCGCCGGCTTCAGCCTTAAAGGAGGAGGGTGGCATTCAGAAGGATACGGCAACAAGAAAGGCGGCGAAGCGCCCCCCTGCCAGTCAGGTGGCGGATGCGCAGGCTGTCCCTCGGCCGGCGCCTAGGTTTGACATATTCCATTTCTGGATGATGTTTTTAAATGATCCTCCGTTTCGGGGGATTTTTTATGCCCAAGTCCCGGCTGGAAAAGTCTTTACAAATTACACGCTGTTACATATTATTCCAGGACAGTAAATATTTGACGGGACTCGATTCATGGCGAAAATTATTGACGGCAAGGCCATTGCGGCGAAGATTCGCGGGGAGCTCGCCGAAGAGGTGAAGAAGCTGACATCCGCCGGTATACAGCCCGGTTTGGCGGTTGTGCTGGTCGGCGAAGACCCGGCCAGCAGGGTCTATGTCACCATGAAGGAGAAGGCCTGCCGTGATGTGGGAATATTCTCCGACGAATACAAGCTCCACGCTGAAACGAGCGAGGCGGACCTCCTTGCCCTGATCAAAAGGCTGAACATCGATCCCCGGATCCACGGCATCCTCGTCCAGCTTCCCCTTCCCGGCTCCATCAATACGGAAAGGGTGCTGGAGGCTGTCTCCCCGACAAAGGACGTGGACGGCTTTCACCCCTATAACGTCGGCCTTCTCGTCATCGGCAAACCGATCTTCCGCCCATGTACCCCTTACGGAGTGATGGTTTTGCTCAAGGAATCGGGGATCGATCTGACCGGCAAAGAGGTGGTGGTGGTCGGCCGATCCAATATTGTCGGCAAACCTGTGGCATTCATGTGCCTTCAGCAGAACGCAACCGTTACCCTCTGCCATACAAAGACCAGAGACCTCCCCGCCAGGGTCGGCATGGCCGACGTCCTGATCGCCGCCGCGGGAAAACCGGAGATGATCAAGGGGGAATGGATAAAGGAAGGCGCCGTTGTCATCGATGTGGGAGTAAACCGTGTCGGAGAGAAAAAACTGGTGGGTGACGTGGAATTTGCAAAAGCCAGCGAGCGCGCCTCTGCCATCACCCCGGTGCCGGGTGGGGTCGGCCCCATGACAATCACAATGCTTCTTCACAACACCGTGGAAGCAGCGAAAAGAGCAGCGACCAGTGACTAGCGACCAGCGACTAGTGACCAGCGACCAGCAACAGGGATTATCATGATCGTCAGCAAACAAAAACCATTCGACGAGATCCTGGCCGCTCTGGAGGAAAGCAGGAAAATCTTCCTGGTTGGCTGCGCCAAATGCGCCACTGTCTGCAAATCCGGTGGCGAGGAGGAGATCTGGCAGATGCAGGAACTGCTTGCCTCCGCGGGGAAAGAAGTGACCGGCTCCATTGTTATCGACGAGGCGTGCCATATGCTCCGGGCGGGCCGGGATCTGCGCGGCAAAAAAGAGATGGTTGCAGAGTCCGATGCATTGCTGGTCCTTGCCTGCGGCGCCGGGGTCCAGTCCGTTTCCGCGGCGAGCGAGAAAAAAACCGTTGCCGGACTCGACACGATGTTCCTTGGCAATATCCGCCGCCTGGGTCAATACGAGCAGAAATGCTCCCTTTGCAGCGAGTGCATTCTGACCGAGACCGCCGGGATATGTCCGATGACCGTCTGCCCCAAAGGCCTTTTGAACGGCCCTTGCGGCGGGATGCAGGACGGGCGATGCGAAACCGACCAGGATGCGGAGTGCGCCTGGAGCCAGATATATAATCGCATGCAAAGCCAGGGGAGTGTAGATAATCTGAAAAAGATCGTTTCCCAGAAGGATTTTTCCAAAATACTCAGACCGGGTAAACTCAAGATCGAGAAATGATTTCCTGTCTCCAACAAAAACTCGATGCAGGTGAATTCGTCATCACCGCGGAGGTCTGCCCCCCGAAAGGGTCTGACTGTGGCGAGTTTCTGGAGAAATCCTCCAACCTGCGGGGGCACGTCGACTGCATCAATGTCACCGATAACCAGGGCGCCAACATGCGCATCTCTCCACTGGCAGCCGCGGCGCTGCTTGTGCAATCAGGGATTGAGCCCATATTCCAGATCACCTGCCGGGACAGAAACCGTATGGCCCTGCAGAGCGAACTACTGGGCGCGGCGGCCCTGGGAGTCGTCAATGTGCTCGCCCTAACCGGCGATCACATCTCCTTTGGCGATCATAGCCAGGCAAAACCGGTTTTCGACCTCGATTCCGTACAGCTTCTAAAGACAATTTCCGAACTGGGCGAGGGGAGAGACCTAGCCGGCAATCCCCTTCATGGCGTCCCGCACTTCTACGTGGGCGCCGCGGCTGCCCCCGAAGCCGAGCCTTTTCCACTTACACTTTTCAAACTTGAGAAAAAGGTAAGCGCCGGCGCCCGATTCTTCCAGACCCAGGCAATCTTTAATCCGGAAAAGATGCGCACATTCCGCGAAGCGGTCGGCCATCTCAACGTCAAGATCATCGCCGGGGTCCTCCTCCTCAAATCGGCAGGCATGGCCCGCTATGTAAATGCCCATATACCAGGGCTGTCAGTGCCGGCAAGTATCATAGAAGAACTGGAGAGCGCACCTTCCCCAATAGTCAAGGGAGTCGAGATTGCCCGCCGTCTGGTTGGCGAGCTCAGCCCCTTTTGCAACGGCCTTCATATCATGGCCATGGGGAGGGAGGAGCTGATCCCGGAAATCATCAAGGAGGTGCGATAATGCAGGTGAGAAAAGCGGTTTTCCCGGTGGCCGGACTCGGCACTAGGTTCCTCCCGGCAACAAAATCTTCACCAAAGGAAATGCTCCCCCTGATTGACAAGCCACTTGTGCAGTATGTCGTGGAAGAGGCTGTCGCCTCAGGGATCGAGGACATACTATTCGTCACCGGTCGTGGGAAGAGGGCTCTTGAAGATTACTTCGACATCTCTTTCGAACTGGAGGCGCTGCTCCAGGAAAAGGGTAAGGAGGAGACTCTCAAGGAGGTCCGTGATATCGCGGATATGGTGAAGATATTCTATGTCCGCCAGAAACAGGCCCTTGGTCTGGGGCATGCCATTCTCTGCGCCAG
>JBGQDJ010000107.1:0-8178 GCA_041495805.1 Geobacteraceae bacterium | reverse complement strand
TACTTTACCAAAACAGAAGAGATGACTTGAGGTTTAAATTTCGTTCATGATCATTTTTCAGCTTAAAGTGCGGGGTCTGTATGCAGTGTCATAACCCTTGACATCCTGTAACTCAAGCTTTATTTTTTTGAAACATATTATTCCCAAGATAAGTGCTGTCATGAAATGATGAATTATGCGGTTTAACTCCTTCAATGGAAACCTGACCATGATTACTGCGTGAAAAAACCATCCCGCTCCATAGTCGCTCTGATTCTCACTGTGATCTATTCTCTGATCATCATGAGTCCGCTTGCGCCGCTGGCGTTGAAATCTCCCAGAGTGGCCCATGCGGTCACCGGGGAATGCTCCGGCAACTGCGACATCTGCGGCTGTTCGCCGGAACGCAGGGCCAACCACACCTGCTGCTGCTTTTTGAAAAAGAAACTCCAGCATGACCACAAAAACGTCCGTGACTGCTGCAAAAAGAAGAAGCCGCACAAAATGACGATGCTGTCATGCAATTGCCCCTGCGGCGACAATAAGATGCCCGCTCTGGCGGGTGCAGAAAAAACCGAGGTATTGCCTTATCGGTTTACTCAGAACTCTATAGCGCTTTTCGAAAAAACTCTTTTCTTTTCCCGTGCGGATCGCCTGACCGATCTGCATGGCGATTCCCCCGATCCTCCGCCGAAACTCGCCTTTTTATCCTGAAAATCTGGTTAATTTACGCATTAAGCTGGTACAGACTCGTCCGTCCCGGATAGTCGTATTTTTGCATCAATTCACTGCAAGATGTTTTGCCTTGCTGGGCTTGACTGTGGGAAGTCGCTTCTGTTTTCCGTACATGACTGCGCCAGTGAATCCTGACCCGAAGTGACCAGCCGGATTCTGACGCCTGTCGAGACGCTGTGGTATATCCGCGAGGTTACGGTATGCACATTGCTGGGGCCTATCATCAAGGTTGTCGGCATTGCCGGACCGGGAGACCCATTTAGATTTGGAAAATGATACGTAAGCAAACATCAGACAAATATAAAGGAGAACAAAACATGAAGCATTTGACACGAATTACAGCGCTGCATGCAGTAGCAATATTTCTACTGGCAGGGCTTTATGGGTGTGGAGACAGCGGCAACTCCGGCTCCGCGTCCGCACCCCAGACGGCGGCCTCACTGGCGCTGGTTCAGGGCGGTACCTTTACCATGGGTGACAACTCAGTGGCCAAAGCGGCGCCCGCCCACGATATCACGGTGTCGGACTTCTACATCAGCAAGTACGAAATCACCTTTGACGAATGGGATGCCTACACCAAGGATACGGGAAAACCGGACCTGGTTGATGTCAACACAGCCGGCAGGGGGAGCAACCCGGTCTACAACATCGACTGGTACGATGCTGTAGAGTACTGCAACTGGAGAAGCGCCAAGGAAGGGCTTGCCCAAGTCTATACCATCGATAAAGCAACCAAAGATCCCAATAATATTACAACAGACTTAAAGGATCCGAAAAAGTGGCTGGTTACCGCCAACTGGTCCGCCAACGGGTATCGCCTCCCCACCGAAGCTGAGTGGGAGTACGCCGCCAGGGGTGGCAAGCTGAGCAAAGGGTACACATATCCCGGAAGCAATAACGTGAAGGAGGTTGCCTGGTGTGGCGGCAAGAAAGCGGCGGCGGCCACCTTGGCCGGCGGCGCGGTATTGGCCAATTTCACTTCGGGCAACGTAACCAGAAAGGGCGACCTGCGCAAGGTCGGATCGTTGAAACCGAACGAACTTGGTGTGTACGACATGGCCGGCAATGTCCACGAATGGGTCTGGGACAAGTATTCCAGCGCCCGTACGGGAACCCCTGCGACTGGATATTCCACGCTCGACACCGTCAATCCCAAAGGGCACGCCACCGGATTCAACAAGTTCATTTTCCGAGGCGGCAACAGCGGCGGACCGTACACATGCATGCGCCCAGCCACGCGTTTCACCAAGGATGTGAGTTTCACCATGTGTCCGGCGGGACTCCGCCTGGCGCGGAACAAGTAGGCAGGAACAACCGCGGGAGCGGAAACTGTTTCCGCTCCTGCGCCACTGCCACGATCAGGGAGAGCATTTCCGGGGCCGGGAGTAAACAATGACAAAAACAATGACACTATTGCTGGTTGTTGGCGTGCTGCTGATCGGCACATCGATGGCTTCACTGCTGGCCGATCCGGCACAGCCCGCAAAAAGCAGGAAGATTGCTGCCGGAAAGGCATCCCTGTGGGTCCCTTTGCACATACCGGGCGAGATTTTCAGCGGCACTCCGGTTTCCGGTTCAGTAATTATGGGGAGCAAGGATGATTGCGATATCACCTACGACCATTTTACGGGGGTCTACTGGTCAGACCGGATTATACCCGCTTCGGCGCTCTTTCCAACACCGGCTTACTACAAAGTTTCCGATCAGACCGGCGGCATGCTCGATCTGGGGCAAGGGAATATGGCAAAAACCCGGACCATCAAGCTCTCGGCCGAGAAACCGTGCGGCAAGATCGTCCGGGAAACCCTCAATGTCATCGATCTCTATTGTGGCAGTTCCCGGACCCATTTTGCCATAGTGGGGATGCAGGACCCATACATGACCCGGCAGCGGGTCGAAGAAATCGCCAAAACCCTGCGGTGCCCCTGACCGCGGATTGCCGGACCCGGAAGGAGAGTTTGTGGATACGTTGTTGACGGTCATGATTCTTGGTTTATCGGTGGAAGGAGTGGTCCTCTGCCCCTTCTTTGCATTCGGGCTGTCGTTGGCGGACAGGCTGGCCGGCTTGCGGTTTCTGCTTGGCAGATTGTTGGGTCTGGTCTGCTTTGGAGTTATCGTTTGCCTGCTCGGCAGGGCGATACACATGGACGAGAGAATCATGAATCTCATCTTCGGAGTCACAATTATCTTCATGGGCTTGTACCGGGCCGTTGTTTCGGAAGGGTGCACTCTCTGGTGGAAATTACGAAAATGGAAAGTCCGCCTGGGCATCAGAAGCCGTTGCGGCGGCAACAGTCAGCAATCAAAGGCCGGGTTCGGGCTGGGACTGTTTCGGGGGATGTGCAACCCTGGGAGAAAGTATCTCTATCTTGCTCCCTTTCTGCTGGACACAGGGTTGTTCAAAGGGCTGGCCATCTCGTTTGTCTACGGTGTCAGCTCGTCCGTATACCTGCTCCTCGGCTTCATTTCGGCGGGATTCATCAACAGGATGGTGCGCCACAAGCAGCGCTTGGGTTTTGCTGGCGGCATAGTGCTCATTCTGGTAGGTGGCTACTATGTGGTGAAGGCAGGAGTCTGATCCTGTAAGCGCATCCTCGGCTTATCCGTGCCCATGTGTCATACGGTAGCGAAGGTCATCAAATAAATAAAACATAGATACGGGTGGCTCCTATGATTGAAGTGAGGCGAACACTGAAAACGGAATCCCTGTTTATGTCGGCAACGATCATGTCGGTTCTCATCCATTGCATGATTGCGTCGTTTCTGTTCTTCTGCATCAGGGCAAAGCCGATGGAGTCTTATATCCCAAAGGTCATCTCCGTTGATATCATGACTCTGGAGCCAGAACAGAAGGAGACACCACATGCAAACCTGCAGTCCCAGACGCGCCCGGATGTTAAATTGCATCCAGAACCACTCACACGGATCATACCTCTCCAGGTCCGGAAGCCTGTGCAACTCCAGGTTAAAGAACCATCCTCGGTTCCATTTATTGCCGGTCCTACCGTCAAGGCACTGCCAAACCCGCCTTTCCAGGAAAGGAATATATCCCTGGACAAAGCCCTCTCCCCGCAGGGCGTAACAAATACGGCCGACATGACACTTCTCGATAAAAGCGGCCCGTCTCGTAGAGCCAAAGCGGTCGACATCCATGTCAGTCAGTCATACCTGGCTGCGCTGAAAGATATTATCGAAAAACACAAGGAATATCCCTTGATGGCAAGAAGAGGGCGGATGGAAGGAACCGTGCGCATAAGCTGCAAGCTGACGAGAACAGGTGAAATGAGGGAGTCAATCATAGCCGCATCTTCAGGCTATGAAATTCTCGACAAGGCAGCTTTGCGCGCTGTAAGGTCCGTGGGACAATTCCCGGTTGTGCCGTCTGAAATAAAGGCTGAACCATTCTGTTTTATAGCGCCGATCACTTTCCATTTAGCCAGGGAATAAGGGAAGTATTGCAAACTCTCCTCAATACTACGGAGGTGGTGAAGTGGATACAAAAATAGCAGTGGCAAGCAGTGATGGGAAAACGGTTAACGAACATTTCGGCCGCGCCGGCCGCTTCATGATCTTCCGTATCCATAAAATGGGCCATGATCTTCTGGAGGAGCGCGAAAATCTTCCCTCCTGTTCCGGGCAACAGCATAGCGATGATCTTCTCGAAAGGAGTGCCGATCTCATTTCCGACTGCAAGGGAGTAATTATCAGTCAGATCGGGCCGGGCGCAATCGACTTGCTCGTAGTAAGGGGAATAATTCCGTTCACCCTTCCGGCGGGGATCGATGAGGCCCTGGCTGTAGTGGCCAGGTCAAAACTGATTCCCTCTCCATGACATGTATGGGAATAATCTAGAATTTATAAATGAAAGGAAAAGTCATGAGCAGAGCATGTGAATCAAGAGCGTCGATCCAGGGTCATCCCTGCTTCGGCGGCAATCATAGGAATAACGGCCGCATTCATTTGCCGGTCGCGCCCCGCTGCAATATCAAATGCCGCTTCTGCACCCGGCGCCATGACTGCGCCAACGAGTCCCGACCGGGAGTGACGAGCCGCATCCTGACGCCAATGGAGGCGCTGGAGCGGGTAAGGGAGGTGATGGCAAGCCCGCTTCTAGGTCCTGTCATCAGGGTGGTGGGGATCGCCGGTCCGGGAGATCCCCTGGCCAACGAGGCGACATTCGAGACCTTTCAACTCGTCGGAAAGGAGTTCCGCGCCATTATCAAGTGTCTGAGCACAAACGGTCTTTTGCTGCCGGAGAAGATCGACAGGCTTGAAAACCTCGGGCTGGGGAGCCTGACCGTCACCATCAATGCCATCGATCCGGAAATCGGCGGGCGAATTTACGCATGGATCCGACATAATGGTGTGTCGTTCAAGGGCGCCGAAGGGGCGGCCCTACTTGTCCGCAACCAGCTGGAAGGGGTACTGCTGGCCGCGGCCCGGGGGATCACCGTCAAGATAAATTCGGTCCTGATTCCGGGAGTCAATGAGGGGGAAATGGAGAAGATTGCCAGGGAGGTGAAGGGGAGGGGGGCCCAAATCATGAACATCATCCCCCTCATACCCCAGGCGGATTTCGCCGCAGTTGCTCCCCCGACATCTGAAGAGGTTGCAGCGATTCGCAAAACCACCGGACAGATCATCAACCAGTTCAGCCACTGCCGCCGGTGCCGGGCCGATGCGGTGGGGCTTTTGTCGTAGTCCCATGGAATGACTTCCCCATGACAGGGGTAGTGTAAACCAATTACATCGGATGAGGTAATCCTGTTATGAAGTTTTGTAAAATCATGAATATTGTTGCGGCATTTTTTATGTCGGTGATCGCGGCAAACGCGGAAGAAGTGTTGGTATTGCCGGAGATCATGGTTACCGCCGACACACCCGGAGCGGATGAAGATTCCCGGTTTCCGGGCTCACCTATCAAAGGGAAGGTGCTGGCGACCCGACGCACCATGACCAACGACACGGCCCAGCTCCTTGATGAGGTTCCGGGGGTGAATTTCCATACGGGCGGCGGGGTGTCCGGGCTCCCCACGATACGGGGACTGGCAGATGACAGGGTGCGCATACTGGTCAACGGCGCGACCGTTTCTTCCGCCTGCGCAAACCACATGAACCCGCCCCTTTCCTATATAAATCCGGTCAAGGTGGCGAGGATCAATGTGCTGGCCGGTATCACCCCGGTAAGCATGGGGGGCGACAGCCTTGGCGGCACCATCTCGGTCGAATCGTCCCCGCCTGAATTCGCCGGGCCCAAGGAAAAGGCCCATCTTGATGCGCGGCTTTCGTCCTTCTTCAGGAGCAACGAAACCGGTTATGGCGGATCTGTTTACACATCGGTCGGCAACCGCACTTTCAGCCTCGGTTACAGCGGCGCTTGGAACAAGGCCGGCAACTACACGGACGGCAACGGCAACAAGGTGACCTCGACCTACTACAAGACCAATGACCAGTCAATTACAGCCGCAGTACAAGGCGCCGGCAACATGGTTGTCCTCCAGGCCGGTCTTCACAGGGTTCCTTACCAGGGGTTCGTCAATCAGCAGATGGACATGACCGGAAATCAAGGGGAGTTTCTCAATCTCCATTACGAAGGGGTGTTCAACTGGGGGATGATCGATACGCGGGTTTACTGGCAGGAGGTCCGTCATGAGATGAACATCGGCAAGGACAAATCGGGCTTTCCGAACCCGATGTTCATGCCGATGAATACCCATGGAAGGGATCTCGGTTATTCCCTTAAATCCGAGCTGCCTGTTTCCGAGCAGCACACCGTTCGTCTGGGGAATGAGTTCCACCACTTCGGTCTGGACGACAGCTGGCCCGCCGTTCCGGGAGCGGAACCATCCATGGGACCCGATACCTTCGTCAATATCAACGACGGGCGGCGCGACCGGCTCGCTTTCTTTGCCGAGCTTGAAACCAGGTGGAACAGCAAGTGGACCACAATTCTTGGAATTCGCAATGATACCGTCTGGAGCGATACCGGTCCGGTGCATGGATACTCCGCCGACCCACGCTTTCCCCTTTATGCTCCCGATGCCGCCGCATTCAACGGGCTGAATCGCGCCAGGGCTGACGTAAATTACGATCTGACAGCGCTGGTCCGCTATGAGCCGAATCGCAACAGTGCCTATGAAGGGGGTTATGCCCGCAAGACGCGATCGCCCAGTCTTTATGAGCGCTATGCATGGTCCACGAACCTGATGGTCAGTGGAATGATCAACTGGTTCGGCGACGGCAATTACTATGTGGGGAACCCGGATCTCAAGCCGGAAGTTGCCCATACGGCAAGCGCAACCGCAAGCTGGCACGATAGCGAACGAAAAGGGTGGGATGTGACGCTCACACCCTATTTCACCTTTGTTGAAAACTACATCGGTGTGGATACGCTGAGGAGTTTTACACTGGGAGAAAGCTCCTTTTCCCAGCTCCGCTTCGCCAATCACGACGCAATGATTTACGGCCTCGATCTGGGGTGGGATGTCGGCTTATGGGAGAGAGCCGCCTTCGGCTTAGGCCGGCTCAAGGGGACATTGGGCTGGGTGCGGGGAAAGACGCTGGATCAGGGGAACAGCCTCTATCACATGATGCCGCTCAACGCACGTGTCAGCCTGGAAGAGACGCTTTTCAAGACATGGAAGAGCGCCTGCGAATTTCAGTTCGTTGACCGTAAAACCGAGGTTGACCCCCTTCGCCATGAACCGGAGACACCCGGTTATTTCCTGGTGAATCTCCGTTCAGGTTTTCAGTGGCGCTTTGCATCCCTTGACGTCGGCGTCCTGAATCTATTCGACAAGCACTATTACCTCCCCTTGGGAGGTGTCAATTTTGATGATTTTCTGAAGAGTGGCTTGAATGGCGCGATCCGGCCGCTTGCAGGGCAGGGGAGGTCGTTTTACGCTGCCCTGACCATGCAGTTCTGATCCGGTTCAAAACCTTATTTGGCGCTGCACAGCAGTAAAGAAGTGGCACGTAATAGCGGAATTTATCTGCTGATTCGCCGGAGGAAATATGAGAAAATTTATCCTGATAATATTGTCTTTAATGGTCATTGGGATTTCTACCCTGACCCACGCGGCACTTATAGATCGCGGCGGGGGACTGATCTACGATTCGGACCTGAATGTCACCTGGCTGCAGACTGCGAGTAATCTGCCCAGGCTCTGGTCAGTTACATTAGATGGAATTGTCGGCGCCAGGCCCTATGCAGATAATTTCACATATTACGATTCCGTGCGAAGCGTTACCTGGAGCGACTGGCGCCTCCCCACCACTTCCGCATCACCATCCGGCGCAGCGGGTGAGTTGGGACATCTTTACTACACCGAACTGGGCAACTCCCCCGGGGGGCCACTGACGAACAGGGGTCCATTTTCAAACCTGGCCGGATTCTGGTACTGGACAGGAACGGAGGTTCCCGGCTCGACACTGGGGGGGATGACGGAATACTACATCTTCAAC
>JBGQDJ010000106.1:0-8198 GCA_041495805.1 Geobacteraceae bacterium | reverse complement strand
CGATGACGACGTGACCACGGCCCCGGCCTCATCTCTGGAGAAGATAACTACGATCTGCTGCAACCGCTGACACTATCTCCTGCTCCCGCCGTTTCCAGGCCGCACATTCCTTTCAGATATTCCGGATGATTCCCAAACATCACGGCCACTCTCCCCCATCAACCTGGGCCGCCCTCTCTGACTGTCAAAGCACAGCCCATCAACGATCACTTTTCTTTTCCGTTTTAATCTCACAGACATAATATTCATGAAAAAGTTTAATGGGCCTGGAAAATTCCATTAAAGTTTTTCCCGGCCCTGTCGATAAGACAATCAAAGGCTCACGTTAAACACCGCGAAAGGAGGTTTGACATAAACGCCAAAGGCCAGGTGTAAAGTTGGCTCGCAACCCCAAGTAGGGTACGGAAACCCTAAATCAAATCACGGAGGAATTAACCATGGCACTCACAATTAACACCAACGTCGCTTCATTGAACGCACAACGCAACCTGTCTTCCACTCAGTTACAGCTCTCAAAATCGATGGAGAGGCTTTCATCCGGTCTCCGCATCAACCGCGCCGGTGACGACGCTGCCGGTCTGGCCATTTCCCAGAACATGCAGGCCAATATTCGCAGTATGAACCAGGCGGTACGTAACGCAAATGACGGCATCTCTCTCGTGCAGACGGCTGAAGGCGCGCTGAATGAAACGAGCAACATCCTCCTCCGCATGAGGGAACTGGGAACCCAGGCAGCCAACGGCGTGCTGAGCCAGAGCCAGCGGGACAACATCCAGGTCGAGTTCAAAAACCTGCAGGACGAAATAGACCGTATTTCCGCGGTAACCGACTTCAACGGCACCAAACTCCTGAACGGCGCACTTTCCGCCGGAACATCCCTGCAGATCGGCACAGGCACCACCGCCAACGATACCATTTCCGTAACGATCGGCAATAATAATACCGCCACTCTGAGCGTCAGCGCCAACTTCGTCAGCACCCAGGGCGCCGCCCAGTCCGCTCTCACCGCAATCGACTCGGCGATCCAGGCCGTTTCCACCGCCCGCGGTAATCTGGGCGCTGTCCAGAACCGTCTCCAGTCAACCATAAACAACCTACAGGTGGCGGTTGAGAATACCAGTGCTGCCAATTCCCGGATTGTCGATGTTGACGTTGCCGCGGAATCAGCCAACATGACCAAGGCCCAGATACTTGCCCAGGCCGGCGTATCGGTCCTCTCCCAGGCGAACCAGGCTCCGCAGCTCGCCCTCAAACTGCTTGGTTAATGCCCGGCACATACTCATGATGTTTCATCGTCGTGGTGAAAGGGGAGGCTTCCGCCTCCCCTTTTTGCATTCGGTCAAAAGTCCGGCCCGGTTTCAGCTGATGCTGTCATATGTTTGACCATGAAAGCCCCGTAAACCGCAATCAGTGCGGGTGATATATTGTAACTTTTTGAATAAAAAGAAAGTGGCGTTAATGGATCGTAATTTGCATAAACGATAACAGGAGGCGCATGATGGCAACGCAATCCATTTCTTCATCCGGCACGATTTCCTTTAGCGGTCTCGCAACCGGCATAGATACGAGTAGTATTGTTACCCAGTTAATGGCTGTGGAGCGTGCACCTGAAAAAATCCTGACAAACCAGAAGACCAAGATGCAGAGCCAGGCTGACGCATACACCCAGATTTCGTCAGCTCTCACCAGCCTTCAGAGCCTGATGGCAGGGATGAAAACCGCCGATACTTTCACCGCCAAGACCGCTTCGGTCGGGGACAGTTCGGTGGCCGGCGCAAGCGCTTCAGGCGCCGCCCTGGCCGGCATCCATTACCTTAAGGTGACTTCACTTGCAAGGTCCCAGACACTGGTTTCAGAGTCATCCACAATGGGGGGGTATGCAAGCAACACCGCTCAGAATTTCGGAACCGGTACGTTTACGATCTCAGATTCGACTGGAGGCCAGAGTCCGGTCTCCATAACCATAGACAGCACAAACAACAGCCTCCAGGGCATTGCCTCCGCGATCAACGCTTCAGGAGCCAATGTCACTGCCGGCGTCATCAATGACGGTAGCGGGACTCCATACCGTCTGGTGATAAACGGCAAGGACACCAATACTTATTCCGCAAACGCCAGCCTCACCGGTGGAACCTACGACACGCCGACATTCGATCAGAAGGTTGCGGCAAGCAAAGCGGTATTCCAACTGGACGGCATTGACATGACCAGGACTTCCAACACGGTTTCCGATGCGATCCCCGGTGTTACCCTGAGCCTGTTGAAGCCGAACGATCCCTCGGAAACGACGATCAATATCGGCAACGACAACAGTGCCATCACAAAAAAGATCAATGATTTTGTCACCGGTTACAACAGCGTAATGTCCCTTGTCACCCAGTACACATCATACGATCAGAAGACAAAAAAGGCGGGGGTTCTTTTAGGCGACACGACAATAAGAACTGTTCTCGACTCCATCCAGACAGTCCTCACCAACCAGGTAGCCGGGGCGACCGGCAATTACGCCTCCCTGGCCGACATCGGCATTAATTCCGACAAATCTACAGGCGCCCTTTCGATTGATTCATCTAAATTGTCCGCGGCTCTGGGCTCTAATTTCAACGACGTGGTATCACTTTTCACCCAGAATGGCGGCACCGCGGGACTCAACCAGAACCAGTACGGTATAGCAGAGCAGTTCAACAAGCAGATAGATTTCCTGACCCATTACTACTCCGGGGCAAGCAACAGCGGCATTATTTCAACGCGCATCCATGGTCTGAACGATGGCATGACCAATATCGACAACCAGATTGCCGCCATGGAAGTACGACTGGTCTCCGAGGAGAACAGGATGAACGCGCAGTTCACCGCAATGGAGCAACTGATCAGCAATACAACCGCATGGGGGAATCAATTGCTCGCCGGGCTCGGTGTAAATACTTCTTCTTCGTCAAAATAATTTACCAAATAAACTGACGCAACTTCATTCCAGGAGGAAACCATGCAGATGCCGCTCAGGCAGTACCAGCAAACCCAGGTCAACACTTCAAGTCCCGAAAAGATACTGCTGATGCTCTACGACGGTGCGATCAATTTTTCCCGGATAGCCGTGGAGAAGGCCGCCAACGGCGACAGGAGCGAAAGGGGAAAGTATGTCAGCAAGGCACAGGCGATCGTGGCCGAACTGATGAATACTCTGGATCACGAAGTGGGAGGCGTTGTCGCAGAGCGGCTGACACAACTATATATGTATATCATCAATGAGTACGTCCAGGCCAATGTCAATAATTCCGTCTCTTCACTGGAAAATACCGTCAAGATCCTCAGCATGCTGCGTGATACATGGGCAGAGGCAATTGAACTAGTAAGGAAAGAAAGAGAAGCGGCTTCAAAAGGAGTTGTCTAGTGGAATATATTGCACTGGAGAATAAAATCTTTCGGGGGAAGGAATTGTTCAGCGAAATAATCCGGTTATTGTCGGATTTTCTCGACAGATTTGATGACTTGTCCCCAACTGATATCCATGCATTTGAACGAAAGCGGCGGGAACTCCTAGAGGTTCTCATAAGGTTTCATTCCGATTTCAGGAGACAATTCTCTGATAAGGAAAGGGACCTCCCTCTTGAGATGACAAAAAAACTGGAAGAATTCAGGATTTATCAGGAAGTATTTGTTCAGATAATCATGGAGAAGGGAGTGGAGATCGTCGCTCGGGCAACCGCCTTAAAAGATCTGTTAAGAGGGGAGATGGCCATTTTGACTAGCGGTAAGAAAGCCTTGCGTGGATATGATGGAAAGCGAGGCGTTTCAAACTGTTCACTGAACAAGACAGTCTGATGCCGACCGCTAGGTGATTGGCGGGGATTTACAAAATCAGGGACGATAAATTTGCCGAGGAGGAATTATATGCTGAGTTGCGTGATTGATGGTCAGGTTAAGAGTTTTAACTTGAATGGCGCCGACAGTCTGTCAGCTATGTTGGAAGGTCTGAACAGCGATCTGGCGAAGGGTGGACGTTTTATTGCGTCCTTGCGGGTTAATGGCGAGGAGGTCGCGGGAAACAGTGAAGAAGCGAGCAGGCGCCTGGACGGGATTGACTCAGTCGAGATAACGACTGAATCACCTCTTTGCCTTGTAGGAAAAATACTTGACGAAGGGCAGAATTATATCGACGGATTAAGAGCCTACCTGATGCAGGTAGCGGGCGATTTCAGCGCAGGCAGAGACGGTGCGGACGGCTCTTTTACCGAGGCGGTCCAGGGGCTTCAATGGTTTGTCCAGATGACCGATTTCATCGAATGCACCCTCAATCTCGACTTTCAGAAGCTATTGCTCAACGGCAGCCCGGTCGCGGAATATGTAAAGAGTCTTAACTGCATTCTCCAGGAGATAGTGACTGCCCAGGAGGAAGGCGATCCGATCATGCTTGCGGATTTACTGGAATACGATCTGGCGCCTCACCTGGAACAATGGAAAGAGATATATTCCCTGTTCGAAAGGGAATTGGCCGGATTAAGGTAGCAGAACAAAGATATTGATAATAGTCTTGAGGGTCAAGGATTGAGGATTTACAACTCAGGCCTTGACCCTGTTTCTTTTCAAGGTTCCCCTCCTTCTCCCTCCTTTGCCAGCAGAACGATATCGACCCGTCTGTTCCTGGTCCTCCCCGTTTCACTTCCGTTATTGGCAACGGGACGGAACTCTCCGTATCCCACCGCCGAAATCTTTTCAGGCTGGAAATGGTATTTTTCAATCAGACAATGGACGATGTTGGTTGCCCTGGAGGTTGAAAGTTCCCAGTTTGAACGGTATTTGCCGGTATTTATCGGCACATTGTCGGTGTTCCCCTCGATTCTTATAGGGTTGGAATAGTTTGCAAGCGAACCGACGACCATGGCGAGAAGTTGCAGTGATTCCTCTTTTACAGTGGCGTCCCCTGAATCAAAGAAACCGGCCTCCTTGAGTGTAACAACCAGTCCCCTCTTGGTTACATCAACATTTACCTTGTTCTGCGCGCCGTATTTTTTCAGGTTCGAATCAATGATCGCCTTGATCTCCTTGAAGTCCTTCAGGGAAGCATGGGCAACGGGCCGGGTGACCGTTTTGGCTGCATTACGCAAACCCGGTGTGAGGGTCTGCATTCGTAAGGAGGGAATGGTCCGCAGGTCGCTGCTTTCCACGACATTCAGCTTTTCGGATGAGGCGCCGGTCTTTACATACCCAAAAGACTCGCGGAGGGAGGCGACAAGGGCGTCCGTCTTACTCTTATCAGTCTGGGACATGGCGTAGAGGGCTACAAATACTGCAAAAAGCAGCGTGACAAAGTCCGCGTATGAGACAAGCCAACGCTCATGGTTCGCCTCCTTCTCATGTTTTTTCTGTTTCTTGCTCATTTAGTTCCCTTTTTCTCCTTGCTGTCTCCCCCACGCTGAACGTACGACCTGAGACGCTGCTCTATGAAGTGGGGATTTTCGCCATTCTGGATGGCTATGAGCCCTTCAATGATCATCTGTTTGATCTGGAGCTCTTCCTTAAGGCGATGTTTGAGTTTGGTTCCCATGGGGAGGCAGACGAGATTTGCCGTCATAAGGCCGTAGATCGTCGCTACGAATGCCACGGCGATCCCGCCGCCGAGTTTGGAACTGTCCGATAGATTCTCCATGACATGGATAAGACCAAGCACTGCCCCGATAATACCTATGGTAGGGGCATATCCTCCCGCCGCTTCAAACACCTCGGCGCTGACCTTGCTGTGCTCCTCGAAAGCCGCCAGCTCAGTCTCCATGGTGTCTCTCAGCTTTTGCGGATCTATGCCGTCCACCACCAGGGAAATACCCTTCTTGATGAAAACGTCCTTTATGTTCTGGGACTCCTGTTCGAGGGATATCAGGCCGTTTTTCCTCGCCTTTGCAGCGTACCCGATTATGTCCTTTATGATGGATTCATGGCTTGTTTTAGGCGGAGAAAATACCCTTTTCACATCCTTGGCTGCCTGGATTAAGTAGTTGAGGGGGAAACTCACAAATGTGGCCCCAATGGTTCCGCCGGCAATAATGATGGCCGCGGTGGGCTGAATAATGGCGCTGAGTTGCCCCCCCTCGAGTACCTGTCCGCCGATAATCGCGCCGAATCCCAGGATGAGACCTATTATAGTTGCGAGATCCATAATGTACCTTGTCTTGCTGTTGATTGCCGCTTAAGGATAAAGATCTAATCTTTTCTTTTTTCAAAACTTCTGGCGTTGTTGTCCGGTTTCCTTCTAAAGTGGCATTGCTTCGTCACAGTGGATGAGCGGCGGATGATCATTGCCTTGAAAGAAATTATCCTGTCCGTGATTATCCGCGCATTTTCAAGCACCAGGAAATGGTCGCCGTTTATCAGAGTGATAACAGTATCCGGCGTCTCTTCCATGCATTCGATATGATCAGGATTGATATAAAATACGGTTTTGTCGAGTCTGGTCAGTTTTATCATGAAAACATCTCCCATAACGTTTGTTGTCCTTTAATATTACCATTCGGTTGTTGTCGGGAAAACTTTAGAAGCGCAGTCGCTTTTGGATGGATTTATGCTGAAGTGATTATGATGGTGGCGTGTCAGCTAACCAGCAGGTTCCGACAGAGCTCAAACCCTTTAAGCCGCCATGGAGTTTCTCATCTTGCATGGATCAAACTTCATTCAAGAAAATGATCGTTTCTTCCGATAAGAATTTTGAAAAGGAGAACAACATGGAAGAACAGATTCGGATACTCTTTGTAGATGATGAAAGGAATGTGCTGCGGTCGCTGGAGAGGACTTTTCTGGATGAGGATTACGAAATTCTGACTGCCAATTCAGGGGCCGAAGGGCTTCAGACCCTGCAGGAAGTTTCTCCCATCCAGGTGGTCATCTCCGATTACCGGATGCCGGAGATGACAGGTGTGGAATTCCTGAGGGAGGTTTGCAAGAAGTGGCCCGACACGGTGCGCATCGTTCTTTCCGGATACGCCGATACCGCTTCCATCGTTTCCGCCATAAACGAGGGGGAGATCTACAAATTCATTCCCAAGCCATGGAACGACGACGAACTGAAGGTGACCATCATCAACGCTCTGGAACGTTACAACCTCAACAAGAAAAACAAAGAGCTTGCCGAGGCGCTGAAGGCAAAGAACGAAGAACTTGAAAGTATCAATAATGACCTGGAGCGGATGGTCACCGAAAAGACGACAAAAGTACTTCTGCAAAAAGAGATGATCATGAGGGTGCAGGACATCACTTATTTCATTCCGGTCGGCATCATAGGAATAGATCCGGAGGGCGTCATCGTCCAGTGCAACCTGGAGGCGGAGAAGCTGCTCTGCAACGATTCACCGGATCTGCTGGGAAATCGCTATGATGAAAAACTTCCCGAAGGAGTCTGTTCGTTTATCGAGAACATTCCCACTCGGGAGGCGATGTCCGGAAGGTTTTTTATAAACGATGTTGCGGTAAAGATGACAGTGGGCTTTATGAATAACAGCAACCAGAAGGGGACGATACTGGTCTTTGACCGGGAGTAATGACGAAAAAAGGCCTCTCCGGCGACAAATGCCGGGAGGCCTTTTTTTTTGCTCATTATGCAGGACATTTCAGGCAGCTTTTACCCTTCAGGAGCCTGTCGGACTTAAGAATGAATCTACTACGATAACGGCAAATCGGTCCATATTTCCGGAAATTTTCGACGAATAGGCCTGCTATTCGCCTTCAAATTTCCGAAAATCTGTCCTCGATTTGCCATTCTCTCGCTACGATTCCCTAAGTCAGACAGGCTCCTAGCCGAGGCAGACATTCTGCTCCCGCGCGGCCTTCGTCTCGTCGAGCCGCGAAACCGGCATGGTGAGCGGCGCCTGACGCAGTTTCTCCGGGTCCTTTTCGGCGATCTCCGCCGCCTCTATCATCGCCTCTATAAATGCGTCCATGGTCTCTTTGCTCTCCGTCTCGGTAGGCTCGATCATGATAGCCTCTTTTACATTGAGCGGGAAGTAGACCGTGGGGGGGTGGAAGCCCTTGTCGATGAGGTATTTTGCGATGTCGATGGCATGTACCCCATGTTTCAGTTGCCTGCTTGCGGAGAAGACACATTCGTGCATGCAGGTCTGGTCGTAGGGGAGATCGTAGTGGGATTTCAGACGGCTAAGGATATAATTGGCGTTGAGGACAGCCTGTTCGCTCACCTGGATCAGGCCTTCCCT
>JBGQDJ010000105.1:0-8328 GCA_041495805.1 Geobacteraceae bacterium | reverse complement strand
GGTGAGAAATTCACAGCGATACGCATGGGGGGATGGCCGGCATCCTGCCAGGCTTTGTTCTGACGGCAGGCAGTGCGAAGCACCCATTCTCCCAAGGGACCAATGACTCCGATTTCTTCCGCCATTGGGATAAACTGGGTCGGCGGAACCATGCCGAACTCCGGGTGAAGCCAGCGTGCCAGCGCTTCTATGGAGTTGATCAGGCCTGTCTTGACATTGATCTTGGGCTGGTAATACAGGATAAACTCTCCCCGATCAAGGGCCTTGTGCAGACTGCCTTCCAGCGTCTCCCGCTCGCAGGATTGTGAATCCATCCACGTTTTGAAGAGATGGTACCGGTTTCTCCCTTCCTCTTTGGCGCAGTACATGGCCGCGTCCGCTTTCTTGATCAATGTTTCCGGGTCGTTACCATCCTGGGGGAATATGCTGATCCCGATACTGGTGCTGATGGACACTTCATTTTCGGGAAGATGAAAACTCCTGTTGAAGGCGTCGATGATCCGTTGCGCCACTCTGACCAGGCCTTGCTGATCCTTCAGTTCAGGAAGGAGGACAATGAATTCATCACCGCCGCGACGCGCGACGATATCGCCTTCCCTGCTGCAGCAATCCCTGAGCCTTTGCGCCGTTGCCTGGAGGAGTTGATCGCCCACGGGATGCCCTAATGAGTCGTTTATATTCTTGAAACGGTCGAGATCCAGAAAAAGCACCGCAAGCATACGGCCATGGCGCTGGGCCTGAGTCAAGGCGTTTTGCAGCAGTTCCTGGAAAAAGTACCGGTTGGGAAGACCTGTAAGGGAGTCGTAATAGGCCATATGCAGGATGGTTTCCAGCTTCTGTTTCCGTTCGGTAATATCTTCCTGCCTTGAGAGAAAATTTGTGATCTTTCCCGATGCATCTGTAATCGGGGAGATGGAGACGGAAACCCAGAAAAGTTCACCGCTCTTCTTCCGGTTAAGAAATTCACCCCACCACTCTTCTCCTGACTTGATCGCCTTCCATAACCTCCTGTACTCTTCGGTTGGGGTCCCGCCGGATTTTAATATCCGAATGTTTTTACCAATTGCTTCCGAATATGTGTAACCCGTCAGTCGGGTGAATCCCGGATTTACGAATTCGATGTTTCCCTCCGCATCGGTTACGATGTTCGCAACCGGGCCTTGATCAACGGCCCGGGAGAGCTTGCGGAAAAATTCCAGCTGTTCACGGACATGCCGTTCCTGCTCAATAGCGGTCAGGCAGGATTTAATAGCGGATTTGAGCTTGATGTTATCGATCGGCTTCAGAACATAATGATTGATGCCAATGTCGATCGCTTCCAACACCCGGTTTACGTCTTTATCGGCCGTTATGACGATGAACCGCGTCTCCTTGTTCAATTCTCTAATATTTTTTGCCATCCGGATGCCGTCCATTATCGGCATCCTTACATCGGTAATTATCAAATCCGGAGCGTGTTTCTTGAACAAATCCAGCCCTTCCTGACCGTTCTCCGCTACGATCAGGGTAACATTGGGAAACTCACTGGTTACCACAAGCGATAGCATCCGCCTGGAAACCTCATCATCCTCCACATAGAGGACCGTCGGCTTAAAAGTATCCTTTGTCAGAATATCCATGTTTTCACTGCCTCCGGGTCAGATCAGGCGGCTTGCGATGACTCCTACCCTGCATTCAATTCCATTTATCTCAGTGCGCAAGATATTCGATGTTTAATTGTATATGATTATTCTTTTTCCTCAACACAAAGAGTACTCCAACCCGGAATATATTTGATTCCCTTTCTTTTGCCGGGTCAAACTCTCAACAGCCGGTAGCCCCTGCTCCCGAGACCAAGTTTTTCCGCGTATTCAAGCTGTTTTTCCCAGTCGATTTCCGGGTGGGCTCCGCGAAACTTGTCACCACCAGGCTCAAGGCCGCTTTTCAGGGCGGAGTCCGGGTTGCCGGAAGCAGTGTTAACAAGGTCGGCGCTCGCCTGGTCGAGGGCAACAGGATCAATGGAGGCACAGATCCCTATGTCATTGACGATTGGGGCATCGGCGTGACCATAACAATCGCAATCGGGAGAAACCTGGGTGATGAAGTTCATAAAAATGGTTTTGTCTTCCTTTCCCTTGACGGCGCCGAGAGCGTGCTCGCACATTCTCTCCATCACCATCGCGCTCGCCTCGTTCCACTGGATATTGATGGCTTTCTTCGGACATGCGGTTATACAGCGTCCACAGCCGGCGCATTTGTCCGGATCGATGAATGCATTTTCTTCTATTATGGCTATGGCCCCATGGATGCAGGCCCTGAGACAATTGGCGCAGGCGTCGCAGTATCTCACGGCAACCCGCGGCGCTACGGTGGAGTGCTGGACAAGTTTCCCCTCCCGGCTGGCGCACCCCATGCCGGTGTTCTTCAGGGCGCCTCCGAAACCGGTCAGCTCATGGCATTTGAAGTGGGAAAGCACTACGAGCGCATCTGCCTCAACGATCTCCGCACCGATGCTCACCTTTTGCAACACTCTGCCGCTTATTTCCACATCAACCGAGGTGTGTCCCCGCAGGCCGTCACTCATTATGAGCGGTGCACCGGCAACCGCATAGGCGAAACCGTTCTCGATGGCGCAGGTAAGTGCCGATATCGCCTCCTTACGTTCACCCGGGTAGAGGGTAGAGGAGTCAGTCAGAAACGGCCTGCCGCCGCATCTCTTGATCTCTTCCACTACCCGCCGGACAAAAATGGGTCGAATGAATGCATGGTTGCCACGTTCGCCGAAGTGGATTTTGACAGCCACAAGGTAATCCTGCGCTATCCGTTCATCGACTGCACAGCTATGCAGCAATTTCCCTATCTTGAAAAACAAATTCTCCTTCTGGCTTGCCCGCATATCTGCAAAAAATACTTCAGAGATCAACAGTTATCCCTCCTGTAAAGGCCTATGCCCAGAGCCCGGAGACCCGCAACCGGCGATAAATAAGATCCAGTGACTCCCCAGCCCTGGTCCCTGAGATGTTGAAAGCTATCATACAACCTGCTGATTATCAAGCGTTTCAGAGAAGACTTCTGAATATTTTTCTTGCAGTGCCGGGGAAATGTGGTATTTAGTATTAACTTCTCACAAGCCTTGCGAAAGGGAACATAAATGGCCGCAACCGACAATGTTCGGGAACTCTGGTTATTAGGGCTGGGTGACCGGAAAGAGAGAGGGTCCCTCACCTGCAGTTATCTCGCCGAAGCTGGTTATCGGGCGCGCACTGCCAACATAGCTGAGTTGGCAACAGGGCGGCCGCTCGGCATATTGCTTGACCTCTCCCCATTTTCCCGAGACGGATGGGGAGCGCTTCGAGACCTCAAGGCCAACCCGGCAACCCGCGACATCCCGGTGCTCCCCCTGCATCTGAGCGAAGAGGGAAAGGTGGGGGGGGTTTTCCCTGTTGCAGGATTCTTCTCGCTCCCCATTGACATCGAATATCTCGCGGAACGACTGGCTGTTCTGGGTCTGACGGAAGAGGTCGAGGATTATGACCTGCAAACTCTGATCGTCAGCCGCAGGGGAGAGGAAAAGGTCGCCAATGCCTTGACGACCCTGGGTTTCGAAGTAATCAACGGCTATACGGGAAAGGAGGCGCTGGCGCTGGCCACGACCGGACGTCCGTATATCGCCTGCTGTTGTCTCATGCTTCCCGACATGTCCGCTTTTGAACTGCTGGAGAGGTTCCGCCTCTATCCCCAGACAAGGAACATCCCTTTCTTCGTTATGCTGAAGGACTCGATGAAGGAAGGAGAGAGGAAGGCCGTAAGCCGCCAGATCGAGCATCTTGTCCGGAAAAAAGAGCTTTCCAGGGACGAATTCCTTGCCTATTTCCGGAAACGAGGCTGATAATTCCGCAGGAGCGGGCACAGCCCGCGATTGTCGCGCTTGAAGGCGCTCCTGCAAGCTTTCCAGGTTTAATAGCACCAAAGTCGATAAAATAACCAACCCCGTCGAAGCAGCCTTCACTGCCCCTTCGACGGGGTTTTTTTGTTGCCGAGGTTTATTTAAAGATTTTGCGTAAAAGGCCGAATATACCTATATACAAGCACCACAATCCCCAGGCGGAGACTCCTCATTGGGAAAAATACTCACCGACAACCTGGCCTCCGGAATGATTCTGGGAGCAGATGTCCGAGACCGCAGTGGCAGGCTTCTGCTGGGTACGGGCACCATATTAAGCGACAGGCACCTCTACATCCTGCGGACATGGGGAGTCATAGAAGTTGAGATAGCCGGAGCTGACGATTGCTGCAAAGGCCTCAACTCTGCAATAACAATCGAGCCTGCCTTGTGGGCTGCCATTGAAAAAGAAATTGCCCCCCTGTTCCGTCACGCCGACATCACCCATCCGGCCATAAAGGAACTTATGCGCTTGCGAATCCTGCGGGAGGCTGCACATGGCAACCACTGACACCACCCCACGGGAAAATTCGCTTGAATGGCTCATCAATAAGACCGAAAGCGTTTACACCCTCCCTCTCTTCTATGATCGCCTTACGGAAGTCATCAACCATCCACGCAGCTCTATAGAAGATATCACCGATGTGATAAGTAAAGACCAAGGGCTGACGGCACGTCTGCTGAAACTTGCGAACAGTCCCCTTTTCGGCTATTTCTCAAAAATAGACTCCATAGGCAAGGCAGCCACCATCATCGGCACGCAACAGCTCCAGGCCATGGCCCTGGCTGTTTCAGTGACTGAGGTCTTCACCGGGATCCCGGAAAATCTTGTCAACATGAAGACATTCTGGCAGCACAGCATAGCCTGTGGCATAACCGCCAGAGCGCTCGCAATCTATAGACGCGAAGCTAATGTGGAGCGTGTTTTCGCCGCCGGTATCCTCCACGATGTGGGGAGGCTGGTCATGTGCACCGCTATCCCGGATATTTTCCGCGAATTGCTTGTCGCGGGCAGGGAGGAGAAGGCGCTGCTTGTAAGCTTGGAAGAGGAACGATTGGGGTTTTCCCACGCGGACGTTGGGGGGAGACTGCTCGAAAAGTGGTGTATCCCCGCGAGCATAGCCGAGCCGGTCGCATGCCATCATTCACCGAACGGGGCAAGAAAATTCCCACTGGAAGCAGCATTTATACACCTGGCCGATATCATCTGCAAATCGCTTGGATTAGGCTTTAACGGAGAATGGGTTGTCCCTCCCCTCGACCCTTCCGCCTGGGAACGTCTCGATATCCCAGCCGATGCGCTCGCGGAGATAATCAAACATGTGGAACCGCAGTTGTCGGAAACAACGGCAATTCTTCGTGGGAGCGCCCCATGAACCCTGTCAGCCGGAAAATGGAACACGCGGCCTTTCTCGAAGAGCGGGTAAGCTACCTGGAGCAGGCAAACCGCAACTATGTGGCCCTTCTTGATGTGCTTGCCTCCACCAGCGAATTCCAGGCCGATCTCAATAGGGAAAAAAGCATAGAAGGGATTTATCGGGCGACACTTGCTCAACTGGGGCGTCTCTTCCCCTTCCGGGAAATGGGCCTCCTCGTAAACAGTGCGGACAACAGCTTTACTCTGGCCGAATGTGAGCCGCCATCCTGCCGGGATAATTTGCTGGAGGGCGTCGATAAGGCTATCATGGACGGCACATTCGCCTGGGCACTGAATCGCAGCCAGGCCATAACCGTCCCCGCACCAGAAGGTGACTGCATACTCCTCCATGTGATCGCCACCCAGAACCGTATCAGCGGCATGTTCATCGGCCGGCTTTGCGGCGCTGAAAAGATCATCGATGCACCCGCCCTTAACGCCCTCTCAAATATTCTCCATTCTTCCGCCTATGCCATGGAGAGCGGTATTCTCTACTCAATGCTACGTGAGCATCTGCAGACCCTTGAAGAGAAGGTTCAGGAGAGGACAGCTGAACTTCAGTCCGCTCGGGATATGGCTGAAGCAGGCGCCCTAGAATTGAAAATATCCAACGAGCAACTCTGCCGGGAAATAAGCGAGCGTAAACGCGCTGAAGATGAGCTTATAAAAGCCCAGAAGCTTGAATCCCTCGGTGTGTTCGCCGGCGGGATCGCCCATGATTTCAACAACATCCTCACCTCCATTCTGGCCAATCTTTCTTTCGCGCGGATGCAGCTTTCACCCTCCCATACAATCTCCAAACGCCTTGAAGAGTGCGAAAAGGCGACTGTCCGGGCAAGCGAACTTACCCGCCAACTCCTGACCTTTGCGCGTGGGGGCGAACCGGTCAAGAAGCTCATCGACCCCGCTCCCCTCGTAAGGGAGGCCGCGTCATTCGTTCTGCGCGGGTCGACAGTAAGGAGTATCGTTGATCTGCCGGCTGACCTATGGTGTCTTGAAGCGGATGCAGGGCAACTCAGCCAGTCATTACATAACCTGCTTATCAACGCCGCCCAGGCAATGCCCGACGGCGGAGAAGTGACTGTTAGGGGTGGAAATAAATCTCTGGATGCGGATAATACACACCGTCTTCCGGCAGGCGACTACATCAGGATAACCGTCGAAGACCATGGCTGCGGCATACCCCGCGAAAACCTTGCCAGGATATTCGACCCTTATTTCACAACCAAGTCTCAGGGTAGCGGGCTGGGGCTCGCTTCGGTCTATTCCATAGTCAAGAGACATGGCGGCACAGTGGGAATCTCCTCCACCTTGGGAGTGGGGAGCAGTTTCGATATCCACCTCCCAGCCTCACCCGGCAAACGGCCGGAAGGTGTCGCTGTCAAAGTGACTGCCGAGCTTCATGGAGGCGGCAGGATTCTCATCATGGACGATGAGGATTTTATCCGTGCGATTGCAACCGAAATCCTTCAATACAAGGGTTACGAAGTGGCAAGCTGTGCTGATGGCAGGGAGGCTGTTGATCTTTATCGGAGCGCACGTCAGGGAAATGTCCCCTATGCCGCTGTTATCCTCGACCTGACTATTCCCGGCGGCATGGGGGGGAAAGAGGCCGCCGTCCTCATCCTGGAGTTAGATCCCGAAGCTGTCCTGATTGTCTCCAGCGGCTATTCCAATGATCCCGTTATTGCCAACTACCAAAACTTTGGCTTCAGCGGCTCGATAAGCAAACCTTTCGATGCCGACACATTGGCCAGGGAACTGGAGAGGTTGATTGCCGGAAAACGATGAAGCAATCAATCCACAAGTTCAACATCCATTGGAAAGCTTGCCTCGGCAAGTTTTTCACGTTATAGATCTGCTTCCCGCAGTAATCCCCGGATAAATTCATGTTATCGAAAAGATCTTGACAAATTCCGTCCAAATTTATATACCTACCGTTAGGTAGTTTCCCCCGGTTGATTATTCCATACCACCTGAGTCATCAAATCTCGCGGAGCAGCCAAAAGTGAAAGCAGCAGATAAAATGAGACAGGAGCCGGCGCAGGGAATGATGGCCAAGGAACGCCTGTTGGCCGCCGCGCTGGGACTTTTCACGGCAAAAGGTTATGCGGCGACACCGGTAAGGGAGATCGTCGCCGCCGCCGGTGTGAGCAAGCCCGCCCTTTATTACTACTTCGGCAGCAAGGAAGGGATATACCTGGAACTGATGCAGAACACCTATGTCATCTTCAGGGAGCAGACCTCGCTTCTGACCGCTTACCGGGGAACCGCCCGAGAACGTATAATACATTTCTGCACCGGCATCTTTGACAGTTTTCTTGAGCATATCGGCGTTGCCAGAATCATCTATTCCATATATTTCGGCCCTCCGCAGGATGCCCCTTCTTTCCCCCATGAAATATTCTTCGATGAGATGCTTGAAATCATCAGGGGAATGGTCGGGGAGGGGCTTGCCGCCGGTGAACTGCAAAGGGTGGATGAATGGGACGCAACCTGGGCGCTTATCAGCGGGCTGAACTCCGTCATGGAGGAGCAGTTCTGTCACACCCCGCCACGTATTGACCGGGACGGGCTGGTGCGGATGCTAAACCTGGTATTCAACGGCATCGACAAGGAAGTAAGGAGAAAGGGAGCGCTCTGAAGTGATACGCATTTGTATGCTTTTCTTTGTTGCCGTAATCGGCGGGATAGTGGCCGGCTGCGCCGTCGGTCCAGATTTCCACAGACCCGCTGTCCCGGATACGAAAGGATACACTGATATGCCCCTTGCGCCGGAGACCGCCTCTGCTCCCGGCGTCGGCGGCGCTGCACAGCGTTTCATGACAGGCCGGGATATCCCTTCCCAATGGTGGACCCTTTTCAAATCAAGGAGCCTCGACAGCCTGATCCGCCAAGCCCTTGTCGACAGCCCAACCCTCGCCGCCTCCCAGGCGGCGCTGCGCCAGGCGCAGGAGAATCGACGGGCACAACTCGGCGAGCTCTTCCC
>JBGQDJ010000104.1:0-8331 GCA_041495805.1 Geobacteraceae bacterium | reverse complement strand
TATGGCTGCGTCAGGGCCAACCAGCTCTCCGATCAGGTCTTCGAGGTGCTCGACATGGTGGAAAAACCGAAGCAGGAAGAGGCCCCCTCGAACCTGGCGATTATCGGGCGCTATGTCCTGACCCCCGACATATTCCCCATTCTGGAAAAGCAGAAACCGGGAAAGGGGGGGGAAATCCAGCTAACTGACGCCATCCGTCAACTACTGCAGGATGAGGCCGTCTATGGATGCCGCTTCGAAGGGATACGCCATGACTGCGGCGACAAGCTCGGTTTCCTGAAAGCCACGGTTGACATGGCATTGAAGCGGGAGGAATTCAACAAGGAATTCAGGAAGTATCTGATAGAACGTCTTGGAGAGAGCGACGAATAGTTGTGGGTTAATGCAGCACGCCACGGCTCGTTCCCCTGTTGATGCCGTACTGGAAAAACGCTATAAGATTGAATTTATCCTTTTTGTACCCCTTTGGGAACGGACCTATCGTCCCGATCAGGCGCAGGGTGCGTAAGACCTCCTGGTCAAGGATGTTGCTTCCCGAACTCTCGATAATTGAAACATTTTCAATCTCACCCTTGCGGTTGAACGTTATCTTTACCGGGGTAACACCCTCGATGCCCAGTCTTGCCGCCTCCTGAGGGTAACTCCAGACCCCGTATACCGCTGTCTCGAACCTTCGCAGGAAGGAACCGAACTGAATGTCGTCGGTATTCAGAAACCTGGTTTCCCCTTCTTCCACCTCCGAGTCGTACTTCTTTCGATAACTCTCCTCAAGTCGTGCCATCTTCCCTGCGCTGGGGAACAGTTTGGCAAGATTTGGAACCTTCTCATCCCTGCGCTTTAGCGGGCTTTCGTCAGGTTGCGCCGATAACGCGGGCTCCTTTCTTCTCTCCGGCAGCCATGGCGCAAGCTCCCCACCGCGCCGTTGCGGTTGAACAGCTGGAGGAACCGGCGGTGCCGCAACTCTCTCCCGTTCCCTCTCCCCTTTGGGGGCGGTTTCTTTCGCAACGCGACGCCTCTGATCGGCAAGGCGTTTCACCTCTTTTTCTTTTCTTGGCTGAGCTTCCTTGATCGGGGGAAGCTCCTGCAGATCGACCATTATCGGTTCGGATTTGGGAACATTCTTTTCCTGGGGAAGAAAGATGAAGAAAGCGAACAGTCCCACATGCAGCAGGAAGGATAGGCCAAGGAGATAAAGGAATGTTTTTTCTATGAATGTATCGTTATATTTGTAAGACATCAGGGTCTCAGACTAGGTAACTATCGGTTTATTCTATATATGACAAACGGCATTTCAGGCGGAGTGTTCTTCCGCATATCCGTTTTTCCAAATATTAAATGAGCATTGTAAGATTACGGAAGACAAAAAGCAACCATGAGTTAATGGGACATAAAAGCCTGGTAAACGATTGCCGCGCCGAAGATGATGAAAAGAAAACCGGCTGCCCTGTGAATGTATGATAATGGAATAAAGCGGATCAACTGTCGCCCCGCGAAGATGCCGAGCAGGGAGACGGACCATAGCGCCAGGGTCGAACCTGCAAAAACCGAAACAGGCGCGTCATGCTGGGCAGACAGTGAGGCCGTGACCAATTGGGTCTTGTCCCCCAGTTCAGCCATCAGGATCATGAGAAATGACGTTGCAATCGCCCCCCTGCCGCTGAACTCTTTCTTTTCTTCCCCGTCTTTTTCTCCTTCCGATCCACTCCCCCGCAGGGTGGTGATCCCGAAAAAAAGAAAAAGCCCGGCCGAAGCCATCATGATCCAGAACAGGGGAAGAAAGGCGAAAAGCAGTTTGCCAATCGCCACCGCGCCAATATTCAGAAGGGCAAAGGCCGCGGCAATGCCGATGAATGTCTTCTTCCAGGGGAACCTGACAGCCAGCGCCATGGCGGTCAGTTGGGTCTTGTCTCCCAGTTCGGCAAGAAATATAATGCCGAAGGTTGTAATAAAAACGTTGGAATCCATTCGATCTCCCGCACAATTCCGGCGATGGTAAAGGATTCATCCGGGATTTGCAAGGCAGTAATTTCCCGGACAGTTCGAGAGAATGCACATTCAAATTATATTGACACCTCGCATTCTTTCGACTAGGTTGTCGGCATGATGTCCGCTCAAACCACAATGTGGATCGGCTTCGCAGCGCTCCTGGCGATCATGTTCACCCTCGACCTCGGCGTCTTCAACCGCAAGAGCCACGAGATCAAATTCCGTGAGGCCCTGGCATGGACAGCGGTCTGGGTTTCCCTCGCAGTTGCCTTCAACACCTGGATATATTTCTCAATGGGGCCGACCAAGGCCCTGGAATTCTTCACCGGCTACGTCATCGAGGAATCACTTTCGGTCGACAACCTCTTCGTCTTCATCATGATCTTCACCTACTTCAAAGTGGGAAAGACACACCAACCAAAGATTCTCAAGTGGGGAATCATAGGCGCGCTGGTGATGCGGGCTATTTTCATCTTTGCCGGGATAGGCCTTTTGGAAAGGTTCCACTGGATGGTCTACATCTTCGGCGGGCTGCTGGTATTCACCGGGATCAAGATGGCTTTCGGCAAGGAGGGGAAGATCGAGCCGGAAAAAAATCTTCTGGTGCGGCTGGTCGGCCGTTTCTTTCCGGTCTCGGCGGATGCGCGCTGTCACAAGTTTTTCATCAGGGAAAAGGGACGGATCACGGTCACCCAGCTTTTCCTGACGCTTATTGTAGTGGAGTCGAGCGACGTGATCTTCGCCATGGACTCGATCCCCGCCATACTTGCTGTCACCAGGGACCCCTTTATCGTCTATACCTCCAACGTCTTTGCCATCCTTGGGTTGAGGTCCCTCTACTATCTCCTTGCCAATGTCATGGATATGTTCGTCTACCTGAAGGCGGGGATTTCCTTCATACTCGCTTTTGTGGGGGTGAAGATGCTCATCGCCGATCACTATCCGATCCCCATTCACTACTCGCTCATGGTTATCGTCTTCGTATTGGCCACGGCTATTATCACATCGTTGGCCATGGGGCAAAAAGGGAAACACCACATCTGAAGCAAAGGCCTATTCCACCTTCTTCTCTTTCCCTTCCTCCGGCTCCTGCCTGATGATCCGCACCTTGACGATGGAGGTCTTTTTAACCTCCTCGCAGACCAGGATAAAACTGTCCATCTCCAGTGTTTCACCCTTCTCCGGGAAACGCCCCAGCTGGTTCAGGATCAGCCCGGCCAGGGTGTCGTAAGGGAGGTCTTCTTCCAGTTCGATACCGAGAAGGTCCGCCAGATCGTAGATGGAAATCAGGGCGTCCACTATCAGGCTGCCATCGGCCAGTCTCTGCACACGGCGCGGTTCGCCGATATCGTGCTCGTCTTCGATCTCCCCCACCAGCTCCTCAAGCAGGTCCTCGGTGGTCGCCAGACCGCTGATGCCGCCGTACTCATCGACCACCAGCGCCATATGGATCCTTTTCCTCTGCATCTCCTTCAGCAGTTCATTGACCTTTTTCCCCTCCGGCACATAAAACGGCGGCCGCACGATCGAATTGATGTCAAAATCGGGGTCGGTTACGATCCGCCCGAGAAAGTCCTTGCCGTGGATGAAGCCGGCGATATTCTCGATGCTTCCGTGAAAGACCGGATAGCGGGAATACTGGTTTTCCACGATGAAGTTGAGCATCTCCCGGCGGGAGAGATCCAGGTCGATGGCTGCCATCCGCATGCGAGGCACCATCACCTCGCGGACGCTGGTGTGGGTGAAATCGAAGATGTTTTTGATATACTCATGCTCGGTGGCGCTGAACACCCCGGTTTCGCGCCCTTCCGCCACAATGTGCTGGACCTCCTCGCGTGTGATGAATGCTTGATCCTTCCCCTTTACTCCGATGATAAAAAGGACCCCCCTGCAGGAAAGGGTAAGGAGAGAGACGACTATCCCGCCGATGCGCTCCAGGAGATAAATGGGCTTTGCCAATCTTAGGGCCATTGTGTCGGCATACTGCAGTCCGATGGTCTTGGGGACCAGTTCTCCGAAGATCAGTATGAGGTAGGAAACAGCGATGACCACAATAGTTACGGAAATCGGCTCGGCTGCATTCCGTACCACTGCATAGGGAAGTTTCTGCAACACCGGTTTCAGGTGCTCGACGGCGATGATGCCGCCGACCGCCGATGCCGTCGCGCCAGTCAACGTCATGCCGATCTGCACGATGGCGAGGAGGCGGGGAGGGTCTTTCTGCTGTTCTTCCACCAGCTTGGCCCGTTCGTCCCCCTCAGCCACCAGTTGAGCCACCTTGCTCTTTCTGATGGAAATGATGGCGAACTCGGAACAGGCAAAAAAACCGTTCAGCAGGATGAGAACGGCAATAACGAGCAGCTCCAGAAAAACCGTATCCAATTACCCCTCCATTTGCAGCGTTATCCCACATTTTCCCTGCAAAAGCGGGTTTTGTCAACTTTTGATAATCCCCGGATAATTATAGGTAGAATAGAGGGAGAAGTTCGCAGGTTGACAAACTCCTCTTCCCCTGCTATATTGGGTTCTCATATGAGAACCCCGCCAAATTCACGAGAGTTGCATGAGAGGCTGCCATGAATAAGATCACGCCACGGCAAAAAATGGTCCTCGACTTCGTCACCGACTACTTTGACAGATACGGCTACCCCCCGACCCTGCGGGAGATCGGCGCTCACCTGGAAGTGAGCGGGACCCTGGGAGTGATGAAACATCTGGATGCCCTGGAGCGTAAGGGATACATCCGGAAAACCGCCGGCAGCTCACGGGGGATCATGCTCACCAGTCACGGGGGGGCGGTCTCGGTCCCGATAGTCGGCACGGTCCGGGCAGGGGCATTGCAGATCGCCGTGGAGGAGATAGAAGGCTATTTCGCCATCGACCGCTCCCGGGTACCCGCTGAAGACGCCTTTTTCCTGCGGGTAAAGGGGGACTCCATGATAAACGCCGCCATCCTGGAGGGGGATCTGGCCTTGGTGCGTCCCCAGCCTACGGCCGAGAACCGCGACATCGTAGTCGCCATGGTTGAAGGGGAGGCCACGCTCAAGCGTTTCTACAAGGAACGCGGCAGGATCCGCCTCCAGCCGGAAAACCCCAACATGGAGCCGATCATCATCCGGGCCGGGGACAGGAATGTGACTATCATAGGAAAGGTAGTAGGGATATACCGACCCCTCGTCTGACGAATTCGTCAAAAGTCCATCTGCTGCGTTACGCTCCCCCTTTGTCGCTGCGGCTTACCTTTTGTACGCCTCACTCCTCAGGGCTCGCAAGCCTTGCATCTGGAGCTTTTTACGAATTCGTTCAGGGAAACGTCGATGGAGAGAATCCGGGAAAACATACGTGTGGCCGTGATCTTCGGGCCGGGAAACCGGGTTGCGCCGGTCTGGTTCGACTGGCGGCGGCGCAAGCACACGGTCAGGGAGATCACCTACACCTGGCAGGAGCGGCAGGGGGACGCAACCATCCTTCATTTCGCCGTCTTCGACGGCGCCGACCTCTTCGAGCTGGCCTACAATGCCGACAGCCAGCTCTGGGCTCTGACGGCGGTGGACGGATAAATTATACTACTTACAAACGCCGATCCGTCTTGCCTTATACTTGCTGGTCATGACCATTCCCTGTGTTTCCATCTTCATGCTTCCCTCATAGGCGGTTGGCCCTTTGTAGTCGATCTCCCCTTCTCCCTTGCTCGGCGATTTGCCGGTGCAGACCATCTTCCAGGTCACCTTGTTTCCGGAGGTCTTCATATCGGTCACCTTGCAATCACCCTCCTGCTTCGGGATTGTCTTCTGGTTGTCCTTGAGATCCTCCTTAGTATAGCAGTGGGTCACCTTGGTGGGTGGGATCTTGTAGGGCATGCCCGGCATCGACATGGTGGAGCTGATTTCCCACAACCCCTCCTGCATGGGAGCGCCCGAGGCCTGAATGGCGGCCGGAAGCATCAGTACGGCACAAAATACAACGGCTGTTTTTGTCATGGCATTCATGGTCTTCTCCTTTTACGCTTGTTGTGATGACTCAAAAGAAACTCCGCGATGCTCCCCGTCTCCCGCCGGAACTCCCGACCCTGTTCAGCAGGATCAAGGCCACTCCGGCCGCAAAACCCCCAAGATGGGCATAATAGGCAACCCCGCCCTTGCCCATCTCCCCTCCACCCAGCCATTAGGCGTTGGCAAACTGGATAAGGGCCCAGTATCCGATGATGAAGAAGGCAGGCACCTCGATCGTGAAAAAAATGATAAAGATAGGCACCAGTGTGAGTATCCTTGCCCGCGGGTAAAGTATCAGGTATGCCCCGAGGATGCCTGCAATGGCGCCGCTTGCCCCGACCATTGGTATAGGAGAAGATGGATCGCTCAATACCTGGGCGACCCCGGCCGCGGCGCCGCAGGCGAAATAGAAGAGGATAAAGCGGCCACGCCCCAGGGTATCCTCGATATTGTTGCCGAATATCCAGAGATAGAGCATGTTCGAGCCGATGTGCAGCCAGTTGCCGTGCATGAACATGGAGGTGAAGATTGTCGGCCATTCCATGAAAGGATGGGCGACGAGATTCGCAGGGACCATTGCAAACCGCTCAGAGAGTCCACCTACGAACTGGTTTACCTCCATTGCCCCATGGCCGGTCTGGACCAGTACCTGCTCGTAATGGCCGGTCAGGCGGTCCTTGATGAAGACAAGAATGTTGATTATAAGCAGCGCAAAGGTCAGTATTGCAAATCTGCGGGTGGGATTGTAGTCCTTGAGAGGTATCATATGCCTGCTCTAGAAAAGCCGGAAAACCGGGCCAAGAGAGAAATTGATCATTCCTTTTCCGCCAGCAACACTTCGAGCATCCTTCCGATCTCCCCTTTGCGGCTGCTTCCCCAGGAGGCCGCCGCATCGGCCGCGTTGACCCGCAGCAGGAGGGGAAAAAGCGGATGCTCCATAAATCGGCGCTGTCTTGGTGTTGGCCGGTCATCCGGTTTCAGGTTCCATGAAAGGAGAAAATCGTGGTGCCTGACCAGCCATGTTACATCATCGGACATCTCGGGCAATCCCAGGCGGGACATTATCTCCGGAACCAGCTTTGCCCCTTCCTCCTCATGCCCTCGTGATCGCCAGCGGCCGTCGATGAATCGGGTAGATAAAGCCTTGCCGATGTCATGGAAAAGCACCGCCCAGAATATGCGCTGATCGGCATCGTCTTCAACCGCATCAACCGCCAGCAGGGTATGGACGTATGCATCTCCCTCCGCGTGAAACTCATCGGATTGCAGCACGCCCCGCAACGCGGCAACCTCGGGCAACCTCTCCGGAAATGTGCCGTCCGAAAGCCATTGGGAAAGAGCCTTTTTGCAGTGAAAGCCATTCATGCGCCGCCCTTTTGCCACAAGCCTGTCGGTTGGAAGCCTGCGCCCATACCTGCTCCTGTTTATCATTTTTGCGCATTCATGTAAACAGATGAAACGGGAATTGGCTATTTGGCCATTGACTTAGCCATCGCCATGCACTAAAAGTGCATATGGGCAATAACGCAGGGTGACGTCCGAGATATTGGACAACAACATGAGGTTATTCAGGGGGAAATTCAAAACTCCCGGTAAGACCAAAAAGTCGCGCTTACATCTGCGGCTTTAGAGTACAGATCCTTTTTGGAGAAAAAACATGCCCCCTTCTCCCCGCGAACCCCTTCTGCTTTTCGCCGTCGCCCTGGCGGCTCTGGCGGTTTCCTTCATCCATCCCCATGACCGTCTCACCTGGGTGCTGGAGGTCTTTCCCTTCTTTATCGCCGCCCCGATCCTGATCGCCACCTGGCGGCGTTTTCCCCTCACGCCGCTTCTTTACCGGCTGATACTCATCCACGCGGTCATTCTCTTTGTCGGCGGTCACTACACCTATGCCGAAGTGCCGCTGGGAGAGTGGCTCAAGGAACTGTTCTCTCTCTCCCGCAATCCCTATGACCGCATCGGCCACTTCGCCCAGGGGTTCGTGCCAGCTATCCTGGCGCGGGAGGTGCTGCTGCGCCGGACTCCTCTCGTGCGGGGCGGATGGCTCTTCTTAATCGTCACCTCGGTCTGCCTGGCGGTAAGCGCCTGCTATGAGTTCATCGAGTGGTGGAGCGCGTTGATACTCGGCCAGGGTGCCGATGCATTCCTCGGTTCCCAAGGGGACCCATGGGACACCCAGTGGGACATGTTCACCGCCCTTCTCGGCGCAATAACGGCGCAATTGACCCTGGCGCGACTCCACGACCGTCATTTGGAGTGAAGTGGACGGGGATATTGAGACAGGTGTATAAGCAATGAACCAACCTAAAAGAGGAGAGGTTCAATGCCACAACATCGCACACGTCACAGCGCC
>JBGQDJ010000103.1:0-8386 GCA_041495805.1 Geobacteraceae bacterium | reverse complement strand
TTTCTCCCAGGCTGCTGGTCGACGCTGGTTGCAGCCATGTCATAATCGGCCACTCCGAACGACGTCAATTTTTCGGGGATACCGATGAAACCGTGAACAAAAAAATCCAGGCTGCTTTAAAGGCCGGTCTTATCGTTCTCTTCTGTATAGGTGAAACACTGGCTGAACGCGAAGCAGACAAGACCTTCGATATCCTGAACAAACAGGTCGCAGGAGGTTTGTCAGGGATTACCAGTGAACAACTTGGAAATATTATAATTGCCTATGAGCCGGTCTGGGCAATCGGCACAGGCAAAACAGCCACCGACGAACAGGCGCAGGAAGCCCATGCGTATATCAGATCGCTTGTGGCGGGACTTTATAATAAGACAGCAGGCAATAAAATCCGCATATTATATGGGGGCAGTGTCAAGCCGGAGAATATAAAAGGGCTAATGACACAACATGACATCGATGGTGCATTGGTGGGGGGCGCCAGTCTTAAAGCGGAATCATTCAGCGCTATCGTAAATTATTCCGCCTAAAGTCTCGTAACTGTCCAGCAAGCTTCATCTTATTTGAAATCACCAAATATTTCCCTTTAAATTGTTTCATAACTGTGTTAAAAGGTTATTTTCATAAATTTCGGAGGCAATTTTAGCTAATGTTTATCCTTCTCGTTATAATCCATGTAATAGTCAGTATCACGTTGATTGCCGTAGTTCTCCTTCAGTCCGGCAAGGGAGCTGAAATGGGGGCATCATTCGGCGCCAGCGGGAGTCAATCGGTGTTCGGAGCCGGCGGCGGCAACACATTCATGAGCAAGATGACTACCGGCGCGGCCATCATCTTTATGTTGACATCATTATCACTCGCGTTCCTTTCAGGAAAATCCGGCAGCTCATCGATCATGTCGTCAAAATCCGCAGCAAAGTCAGCTCCCCAGAAGCAGACAACACCACTGCCGTTGCCGGCACAGGGCCAGACATCCAAACAACCGCAACCGGCCCAACAACAGCCTGTATCTGCTCCGTCGCCGACGGCCCCTAAAAAGTAGGGCAGGACTCAATTTCTTATTGACAGGCTATGCAACTAAATGATATTTATTTGGCCCTGCCGAAGTGCTGGAATTGTTAGACACGCATTCTGAAGCTGAATCATACTAATAAGTTTCATTTATATACTCAATTAGGTTTATACTGCATCAAGGTTTATTTTATCTATTAAACGCGGTCGTGGTGGAATTGGTAGACACGCAAGCTTGAGGGGCTTGTGGCTGTATGGCTGTGCGAGTTCGAGTCTCGCCGACCGCACCAAGAATGAGTTCTTATTTGCTAAGCAAAAGGCCCCTGACTATTCAATTGAATAATCAGGGGCCTTTTGCACTTGATATTTGGAGCCTCACAGAAAATCCATTTTCAAAAGTAATTGATGTTGCACTTGCTGTGAATGTAATCCCGAATGGCATTCATGTCGTCTGGAGGGAGATCGAGAAATTGTAATCCAATTCCAGTTGGGAGATTCGGTTTTTTACAATCTTTCAGATCATTAACCCATGCCCCCCTGGCCTTGCATTGGATAGTCGGCCCGTTTGTGGGAAGTTTGAACTCGATGTTAAAGGGGGCATCAACCATGAGTGATTTATTTGTTTCCAGGAAGAGCCCACCGCTGTTGAGGTCAATGGAATAATCGCTAAAGGAATTGTGCGAGTTGACACTATAGTGGACAAGCAGCCTGGTTTTACACCTCTGATCCGCACGTTCCTTAACATGCAGGAATTTTCTGGTAGTGGACATGAAATCATGGCGTTTGATCGGTTTTAAAAGTATTTCATCGCACCCTGAGCGTCTGCACTTTTCCAGGTCTTCTTCCCGATCCCCCTGGGTTACCATTACTACCGGGATGTTGCGACTTGTTTCTTCTTCTTTTATTATCCGGCAACAATCGTCTCCATTCATTTCCGGCATGTAAAGGTTCATGAAGACCAGATCCGGTTCCGACTCCCTGATAACCTTGAGAATGGAACGACCACCGCGGGCTGTCATCAGTTCAAACTCTTGCCGGTTTAACACGGTCTTTTCCAGCATCAGAAAGATTTCAACATCATCGGCAATTAAAATCTTTTTACGGCTCATCACGGCTCCGAGTTTTAAAACGATTCCTATCTGTTTAAACTATAACAAATTCCTTCTGCAATGCAAAGCAGGATTTTAAGAGAAACACAATAAGTGGTCACAAATTTCCGTTTGGATATCTTCCCTTGATAAATCCATTATTGCAAACGGAAGTGGTTTAATATTCGGAGATAGAATCGCTGTCATGTCAAACAACTTTCCCTTTGCCTGTCGTTGAAATAGAATTTACGATGATGATAACATATTGAAATAAAGAAATAAGCGTGATATACAGTTATCAATGAAACTCATTTTACGGTAGAAATCATGCTCGCTATTTTGTCAGGGTGTCTCGATTTCAAGATTATTCAGCAGCCCTTTCTGGTTAAGTTCATCTTTTCCCTGCAACAGACTGAACATGATTTAATGGAAGGAATGTCATTTTGATACCATTTATTAATACTCTTCCGCCGATTTTGCTTTTGGACGATGACCCGGTTATTCTTGAGTTAAGCGCCACTGCCCTGCAAAGTGAGGGAATCAATAACATAGTTACGCTAAACGACAGCAGGAAGCTTATGAAGTTTCTGGAAACCAATCAGGTTTCCATGATCATACTTGATTTGATGATGCCTCATATTTCCGGTGCGGAACTGATTCCGATCCTGAACAACAATTTCCCGCAAATCCCAGTAATTATCATGACCTCATCGGACGACATCGAGACGGCTGTCAGCTGTATAAAGGCCGGCGCATTTGATTACCTTACTAAGCCGATGGAAACAGGACGATTATTGTCCAGTGTGGAAAAGGCTCTGCGCATGAGCGCTTTGTCCAAGGAAAACTCCACGTTGCGGGAATACCTCCTTTCCGACCGACTGGAAAATCCAAACGCCTTTGATGCCATTATAACGAACAGCAAAAAAATGCGTGGCATCTTTCAATATGTCGAGGTAATAGCAAAGTCCGATCAACCTGTGCTGATTACCGGAGAAACGGGTGTCGGCAAGGAATTGATCGCACGGTCGGTTTCAGTTCTGAGCAGCAGGCCGGGTGCATTCATCACGGTGAATGTCGCGGGACTTGATGACAACATGTTTTCCGATGCACTGTTCGGTCACGTTAAAGGGGCTTATACCGGCGCTGACAAGCTGCGGGAAGGTTTGATAAACACTGCGGCGAACGGCACTCTTTTTCTTGATGAAATAGGCGACCTGAACGAAGCTTCCCAGATTAAACTCCTGCGGCTCATCCAGGAGCGGGAATTCTATCCGGTGGGTTCTGATGTCCTGAAGAAAAGCGATACCCGCATTATCGTCGCCACAAACCGGGATCTGGCCCAGTTGATCACCGCCGGCAAGTTTCGTAAAGACCTCTATTACCGCCTCTGCTCCCATCGGATTCATGTGCCTGCCTTGCGAGAACGACGGGAAGATATCCCCATGCTTCTGGATTATTTTCTTGAGAAGGCGGCAAAATCTCTCAATAAACCTAAACCGACACCAACACCGGAAGTTGTTGCTTTATTATCGACCTGTCAATTTGAAGGAAACGTTCGCGAGCTCCATGCGATGATTTTTGATGCAGTGGCCAGAAACACCTCCGATATCGTGACCCTGGATTGTTTTGTCGGACTTTCCAAAGACGACCTGACTCCGGCCCATTCTTTCATTGATGCCGGCAAAGAACCGAATGAAATGATATATGCCCTTTTCGGGCGTTTTCCCACCATAAAAGAGGTCGAGGATTATTTGATAGCCGCCGCGATGAATATGACCAACGGCAATCAGCGGTCAGCGGCACTACTTCTCGGCATAGCCCGCCAGACACTCAGTAAGCGTCTGAGTAACATGTCGTGACACAACTCGAGCAACCAACAGCGTTCAGTTCAAAGTCCATCCCACCGCTCCATTCAACTGTTTAACTGTACGCTGTTGCCTCAGGATTTTAATCAATGAATGACGTAAATGAAAAAAGTTTGCTGCAAAGAGAACACGAGTCAACCCTCGAACTCCTTCGTCTCAACAACTCATGCGAAACGCTGGGCGAACTTCTGAAAAAGGCTATAGAGTTTTTCTCAGCCTTGTCCGGTTCTGTGCATGTCGGCATCACATTACTTGAAGGTTCAGTTTTACCAGGGATTGAAAGCGATCGCACTACTCAGGGTGTGGGAATAACAACAAGCTTTGAAAACAATGGATCTCCCTTGATAGAAATTGTCAGCGAGATTGTTCTCGCGGGCAACGTTGACTCATCCAAACCCTTTTTCACGGAATATGGATCTTTCTGGACCAACTCCATCAATAAATTAATATCGAAGCCCAATTTTGCCAAGCTTCTGGGAAAACCCCTGAACAAATATGACTGTGAAGAGTATGAATCGGTGGCCATCATCCCTCTTCGTGTCGGATGTGATTGTATCGGCCTGATGCATTTTGCCGATCATCCGGAAGGTCATTTCTCCCTTCGGTTCATCTCCATGCTGGAAAGGATTGGAGAACGCCTGGCCATTTCACTTTCGCATAAGCAATCACAAAAGCCTATGCGCGATAATAAAGAGTGGTTGGAACAGGCCCTTGAAGGGGGCAATATCGGCCTTTGGTCCTGGGAGATCGGTACGGGGGTGCTTCTGGTTAATCAGCGTTTTACAGAGATGATTGGTTATACTGTTGACGTATTTAAACCACACATAAATTCCTGGCAGAGCCTTGTGCATCCGGATGATCTTCCTCTGGTACTGGAGTCTATCGAAAAGAGTCACTGCCGTGAAACTCCGCAATTTTCAACGGAATACCGTTTGCAGTTAACGTCCGGTGAATGGAGATGGTTCCTTGATAACGGCATGGTGATGGCATGGGATGAAGCAGATTTACCAATAACAATGGCCGGCACACTATATGATATCACTGAAAGGAAACAGATCGAGGAGGCCCTTCGCCAGAGCGAGGCGAAAACACGAGCCCTGCTGAACGCAATTCCCGACCTTGTGCTGCGATGTGGATCTGACGGGGTGATCCTCGACTACCATGCATCACATACAATCGGACTTCCTCTTTTTACCGGTGACCTGACCGGCAAAAGAATATCTGAAGTGCTCTCGCTGGAAATTGTCGAAGCTTTTGTCCGCAATACCGGACAGGGACTTCTCTCCGACGCCGCTCAAATCTGCTTCCTGATGCCCATAGATCGCGACAAGTCCAGGTACTTTGAATCAAGGGCGGTTCGCTGCGGGCCAGACGAGGTTCTCGTAATAGTGCGGGACATTACCGAAAGGAAACAGATCGAGGATGAATTTACTAATTATATATGTGAGCTTGAAGAATCAAAGGCGCAGATAGCAAAGCAAGCCCATAATCTGGCGATAATGGTCAAGGAACGCGCTGCGATTCTCGAACAGGCCAACGCCGCCAACCAGGCAAAAAGCGATTTTCTGGCCACCATGAGCCATGAGATCCGGACCCCGATGAACAGTATCATCGGCATGTCTGAACTCCTTTTGAAGACCCATCTGGCTGATCTACAGCGTGATTATACCAAATGGATATTAAACTCCGCCAATACGCTTCTTAATATAGTCAACGATGTTCTCGATATCTCAAAGGTGGAATCAGGAAATATGATCATCGAACAGACTCCTTTCGACTTGCGCACTGTCTGTGAGGAGGTTGCGGAACTGCTGATGCCGAAATCGGCGGGCAAGGAGTTGGAAATTGCCGTAAGATGCCCTCTTGATGTACCCACCAGCTTTACAGGAGATGCCGGACGAATTCGCCAGATACTCCTGAACCTGGTGAGTAATGCGATCAAATTTACAGAACGCGGCTATGTGCTCATTGACGTTGAATGCCTGGAACAGAATAATCAGAGAGCGTCCATGCGGGTTAAGGTGGAGGATACCGGAACCGGCATTCAGGAAGACATGCTTCCATTCCTTTTCAAGAAGTTTTCTCAGCTGGATTCATCGCCCAGCCGCAAGTTTGGCGGTACAGGGCTGGGTCTGGCCATCAGCAAAAGCCTGGTGGAATTAATGGGCGGCAAGATCGGCGTTGATAGCGAACATGGAAAAGGTTCCATATTCTGGTTCACCCTCCCTTTGCAGATTGACACATCAACAGTTACTGAAATTGCTCACGTCCCGGAACTTAACGGGATTCACGCGCTGGTAGTAGATGATGTGGAGATGAACCGGAATCTCTTTGCAGGATACCTTGCCGGTTGGGGATTAAGGTGCGACACCGCACCGTCTGCTGCATTGGCGCTCGACATGATAAAAAGCGCCCGGGGTGCGGACGATCCTTATCAGATTGCCCTTATAAACCAGTGCATGCAAGAGATGGATGGAATATCCCTGGCTGAGACTCTCAAACAGGAAAAGTTGCTGGGAAATGCCCACCTGATCCTCCTTTCTTCGGTTTCAAGACACGTCGAGCAGGAACTGGCCTTAATAAATGAGACAGGTTTTGCCGGAATTCTGACTAAACCGGTGCGTCTATTAAGGTTATTGAATGCTGTCAAATCAGCATGCTCCCAACAAAAAGACAACAAGGATTATGTCGGGATTCAAGCGGTATCGAAGAGCGTGCCAGAATTGGTATCTGCATCTGATGATTTTAATTGTCTCCATGTTCTCATTGCGGAAGACAATCTGCCTAACCAGATGGTTGCGGCGGCAATGCTGCAATCCATCGGTTGCCATACAGATATGGTTGACAACGGTAAAGACGCAGTGGATAAAGCTATGCAGTCCCCATATGACATGGTGTTTATGGATTGCTACATGCCGATTATGGACGGGTTTGAGGCAACTGCCGAGATAAGGCGGCTTGAAGGCGAAAAGAGACATACCATCATTGTCGCTCTTACAGCAAATGCCATAAAAGGATACAGAGATAGATGTCTGGCTGCTGGAATGGATGATTACCTGAGTAAACCGATCAGATCAAATGAACTTCAGGAGGTACTGGCCCGATGGGTCACTCAGAATCAAGGTGTTACAGTGCAGGGAACCGGTCACGAATCGGTTGCCGAGATGGAAGTCATCTCGGAAGACGTATTCGACAAGGCTCGACTGCAGGAATTATTGTCCATGTTCAGGAAAACAGGGAAGGACTTCTATCCGGCAGTAGTTGAACCGTTTATGAAAAATGCCGAAGAAAGCATACCGCTTCTTTACTCGGCTTGTGAAAAGGGCCACCTTTCAGAATTATGTGAGACCGTTCATCGCCTTCTGGGAGGAAGCAAAAATCTCGGTCTGATCAGGATTTCCCAAATCTGCTCCAGACTGCGCGAAAATGCGCAGCGTAATGACCAAGCCAGCGTCTCGGAACTTATTCGATCCCTGGAAACGGAATTGCCGGTTGTACGGAAACAGGTTCTTAACATGAGGGAAAAGGGAATAATATGAAGGTCAGTAGTTGGAGGGCTTTTTTACAAAGGATGGTTTAAGGACAATATTCTTATTTTCAAGAATTTCTATTTCACCTGCCTGGCAAAAGCGCGATAACAGCCTGCTCACCGTTTCCCTGGCAAGCGATGCATAATCTGCAATTTCCTGATGGGTCATTTTCAAAGGTATAATATCACCTCTCATGTCTTTTATGCCGTAAAGGGAACTGACATGGGTCAATACCGCCCTCACCCTGTTTTCCGCATCTTCAAAACTCAATGCCCGCAGCATGGTCCATGACTCCCTCAGCCGTTCACAAAGCATGAAAATGATCTGCTTCAGCACTTTCTCATTCTGCATGAATATCGACTCGAATTCATTTTTGGAAATCAGGCCCACAATCGCTTCCTCCATCGCCACGACGGTCGCGGGCTGAGTCTTGCCGTCAAGAAGCGACATTTCACCGAAATAATCACCCTTCTTGCGTGTAACCAGAATCTGTTCCTTTCCATCAGTGCTGATTTGAATGACCTTCAACCTGCCGGAAAAGACAATATACATATACTCTTTTGCTTCATCTTCCGAAAGTATGACGGAATTTTTTCTATAATTTTTTTCAATAATGATTTCTTGTACGACAGATAATTCTTCGTCGGAGAACGAATTAAAAAGAGGGATGGATTTCAGAATCTTCAGGTGATCCTGGTTTTTTGAAGCTGACATTCTGCTCCTTTAAGGGACACGGAAAATGCCGATATACCAATTATGGCACCCGGATTTGGGCCAGATTTTGTCGAGCTGATTGAGCAAAACCGCAGACGTAGCATAGCTACGTCGAGGATTTTGCGACTGAGGCACGGCGAAATATGGCCCGAAGACGGGATGCTAAAACGGGATATTGGTGTTT
>JBGQDJ010000102.1:0-8449 GCA_041495805.1 Geobacteraceae bacterium | reverse complement strand
GTTTACCGGACCGTGGCGCCGGGGAATAGATGAGCTGAAAATCAAATCAGGGATTATTAATCCCCATAAAGCTGAGGTTACGAGAAAAGGTCGCTTTTCAATAAGAATGACCTGATGAGATGGAAATGCAAGTGGGATGTTAAAGTATTGGCTCAGAATCCGGCGGAGCTGCGTGAAATCCCGACCGGCGCCCTTTTCAGAAAAGACCGGGTATACTGATCCCGCCGGTAATCTTTCCCATCTTGTCCGCCAGTTCTGCCTGAACCTTTGTCAATGCCTCATTGACCGCCGCCATTACCAGGTCCTGCAGCATTTCCACATCCTCCGGATCGACCGCCTCTTTCTTGATGGTGAGAGATACGATCTGGTTCTTTCCATTCACCACCGCGGTGATAACACCCCCTCCCGCGGAGGCTTCCGCCGTGCTCTGGGCGGCCTCTTCCTGCAATCGCGCCATCTTCTGTTGCATCATCTGGGCCTGTTTCATTATCTGCGCAAGACCTTTTGACATCATTATCCTCCAGTAGTTGGAATAGTCTTACTTCTTCTCCGTTTCATCGACCTCGCTGATTTCCTCTATCTCGCCGCCGAAGATCTCCAGGGCGGCGGCCACCATGGGGTGACTTTCCGCGACCTGCTTCATCACCTGCAGCCTGTTGGCCTCATCAAGGCTTTTTTTTTCCAGCAGTGTGGCCGGGACCTCCGTGGAGACTTCAGACAGGGGAAGCAGCCGGATGCCGGTGTCTGATTGGAAAAAGGACTTTGCCAGGCCCCGCAGCTCAGTAATGGCCGCCGGGTCCTGCAGGCTGTTCAATTGAAAAGAACCTTCAGGGAAGCCTATTTCCAGGAGAGTCGCGGAAACCCTGAGGGGGTGCCCATGATCGAGAAAAGAGGCGAGCATCGGTTTTTTGCCTTTGACAAAAGCCACAAACCCGTCCCAAAGGCCAGTCTCATTTCCATGGGAGTCAATTGTTCCCAGTGCCCGCGCTTCAGTTTTCTCCGGTTCTTGCAGCTGTTGGACCGGCGCTGCTGTTTTAGCCTGTGGCGTTTTGGCTGCAACAGGGGGGGCGGAGACCCCGCCCCGGCCTGCGGATGTCTTTTCCCATCGTGGGGGAGGGGAGGCGACCATGCCGCCGGAACCGTGCTTTTCCAAGGCCTTCAGGCGCTCAAGTATTTCGTTTATCGGCACTACGGGGTGAAGCGAGGCCATTTTCAGAAGAGCCATCTCCAGGACGAGCCGCGTGAAGGTCGAATGGGCCATCTCGCTTTCCGCCTTTAGAAGGATAGCCAGATGTCGCTGCAGGTCGTTTAACGCGACAGGAGCGGCCTGCTCCCTGATCTCGTCCAATTCGGCCCCGGACAGGTCGGGGAGCTCCGCGGTTGGGCCGACCGCCGAGATTATCGCCATGCCGCGGAAATGATCGATCAGTTCCTGGCAGAACTGGCGCATATTGTATCCGAAAGAATCGACCCGTTTGACTACATCGAGAACAGCCTTGCAATCCCTGGCAAATACCGCCTGGGAACTCTCCAGAAGAAGCCGACGGTCGACAACACCCAAAAGCGTGACAACCTCTTCGTCCCTGACCTGATCGCCGCAGAAGGCAAGCACCTGGTCAAGCACCGACAGGGCGTCGCGCATGCTTCCGTCGCCCTTGCGCGCAATCATGGCGAGTCCGGAGTCGGTTATCTCGACATTTTCCTGGGCTACGATATGACGCAGATGTCCGGCCATCACGGCCAGCGGGATACGCTTGAAATCGAACCGCTGGCAGCGGGACAGGATGGTAATCGGGAGTTTATGGGGTTCGGTCGTGGCGAAAATGAACTTGATATGCGGAGGGGGTTCTTCCAGTGTCTTCAGCAGGGCGTTGAAGGCGCTGGTGGAAAGCATGTGGACTTCGTCGATGATGAAAATCTTGAAGCGGCAGCGGGCCGGAAGATACTTGACCGTGTCGCGAAGGTCCCGGATGTCATCCACACCGGTGTTGGAAGCGCCGTCGATCTCAAAAACATCCACCGAGGTGCCGGCGGTAATCTCGTTGCAGGCGGGACAGGCATTGCAGGGCTCCGGCGCCGGTCCTTCCGTGCAGTTCAATGCCTTGGCCAGGATGCGGGCAGCGCTGGTCTTGCCGACTCCCCTTGCGCCGGTAAAGAGGAAAGCATGGGCCACCCGGCCTGATTCAATGGCGTTTTTCAGGGTCTGGCTGACATGCTCCTGGCCGATAAGATCGGAAAAGGTCTGCGGCCGCCATTTTCGCGCTAGAACAAGATAAGACACGGGAGTATCCTTATGCATAAGCGGGGAGTCATCCGGGAAGAATTTGCGGATACAACTGATAGCTGGGCTTCCCCACGGCACACGGGGGCGGTTACTGCCGCTGCTTCCTTCCGGACCTGACGGGATTCATAACCTTCCGTTGCGCGGGACCCAGCTATCAGTTCTATCCGCAATGGGCGAACAGCGACAAGCGCTGTATTTACCGGCACGGTGGGAATTGTCTGCAATGCAGGCCGGGCTGGGATCATCTGCTGCAAACAGGCTGCTTTAGTAAGTAAAAACTGGCGAGAGAGTCCATCTAACTTCGAACTCAACCTACTGATTTTTAAAAAATCCGGTAGGCCGCCTGAATGTTGCTACCACAAAAAAAACCACAAAGGAATCAAGCGGCCATTTAATGTGAATAACTTTTTTACCATAAGGAGGGCTTGTTATGCAAGTATAATTCAGTCATTTACCAAGTCGCAGACCGACAGAGTGTGATTAACCTGCTGACACCTGACAAAATCCTGGGTCAAACAACTCACAAGCACATTATCAGCGGTTCTTCCGCTTGGAGGACTTAGCCATTTTCTTCTTTTTCTTGCGCTGTACCTTTGCCTTCTTATCATTTTGCGGAATTGTTCGAGGTATGGTTTCAGCGCCGTCATCAAACGCTTCGCAGAGCGCAAGAAGTTGCTCTATATTGTCGGGAACCCGCCAGGCCAGCTCTCGGCGCACATTGGCGAGGGAGTCTTCAAGCCCCAGGGCCAGGGTACGCTCAAAATCATCCAGAGTGATAGCACCCGGTATGATAAGCCCGTCCCCATAAGCTTTCCGGACAACGTCCATAACTTCATCCGGATACAGGTCGCACAGCGAGTTGGCGACGCCAGCCCAGAAATATGAATCGGGAACGTCCTCTTCTCCAGTCAGCAATCCTTTCAGGAAATCCATGATTTCCGTGCGGTCAGCCATCCCGGCTGCCACCGCGAGGCAGAGCGTTTCCATGGCAGCCCAGCGAACAAATTCATTGGCTTCGCGATTGAGAACCAGCGCCTTGACGCCGTCGAGGGAACCGCCGCTGGTGCGGAGCAGAAAGGCTGGCAGCACCGTTGTCTTAATATCGCCGAGCAATTCGTGAAGAACATCCCCTGAGAGAGCGAATAACGAGAGCATCAACGGGTGGGCGCGCTGTTCACGAAAATGAGCCAGAAGCAGAAGAGTATAGGGGAGCAGGTCGTGATCCTCGACAAGATAGCCGTCCGGATCGGCAATAACAATCTGAAGGTGCGCCAGCAGATGTGGCACGATTTCACCCCATCGTTCGATGGCTTCGTCAACGAGCTCTATTTTCGTCCGGCCGGTCCAGAAGTCAAGGTCGGCAAGAAGCTCCTCAATAGGGCGTGTTTCCAAGGTGCTGTCCAGCTCTGTAGTCGTCATTCATCAGCTCCGTAAGGGATTTGTTCTTTGTTCAGAGGCACCTTGAACATACCAGGTCAATTGTGCAAGAGCCCCTTGCACAATTTCCTCCTTACTTCAGCCGCGCTCGTGCCAGCATCACAGCCTCATGAAGCTTGTGTTCCAATTCGGCTTTCGGAAGTGCTTCGGTCCAGTAACTTGCAATGTGAATTCCGCTTTTGTCGAGGTCAAGCAATTCCACGGTCTCGTGCCGTTTCCCGGCGCACAGGATCAGGCCTATTGGAGATTCTTCGTCTGATTTCCGCTCATACCGGTTCAGCCAGCCGAGGTACAGTTCCATCTGCCCTTTGTGGCCGGGCTTGAACTCTCCAAGTTTCAACTCGATAGCAACCAGGCGCCGCAGATTTCGGTGGTAGAATAGCAAGTCCAGATAGTGATCGATCCCATCGACGGTGATCCGCTTCTGCCGCTCCAAAAACGCGAAACCGACGCCCAGCTCCAGAATAAACGCTTCCATTTCCCGTAGAATTGCTGCTTCCAAGTCTTTTTCGGCGTAGGTGTCCTTGAGCCCCAGGAAATCGAGAAGGTAAGGATCACGGAAAACCAGGTCGGGTGTAAGCTTGTCTTCATTGCGAAGAGCCTTCAATTCAATTTCGGCGAGCTGTTCGGGTTTACGGGAAAGCGCGGTGCGTTCAAAAAGCATGGACTGGATTTTCTTGTCCAGAGTTCGGGTGTTCCAGCCTTCAATGCGACACATTTCAGCGTAGAAGTTGCGTTTGAGAGGGTCTTCAAGATAGATGAGGGACTTGAAATGGGTCCAGGTCAATTGTCTCCGCAGCGCGGAGACAATTTCGTAATCTGGAAAAGCTTCGGCAAATCTGATCATGTGCCGGAGGCTTTTTGTTGAAAATCCTCGTCCGAATTCAACCTCCAATTGTCTCCCCAGCGCGGAGACAATTTCCTCGCCATAGCCTGCACGTCTATCCTTGAGAATATCTTGACGGATACGAAATCCAAGATTCCAGTACAGCGTGGTAAGACTTGAATCAATGGCCCTGGCGACGCTTTCGCGAGCCTGAGAGATCATCTGGCGGACATCAGACAGCAGGGGGATATCCGGTGTTCGGGGCGGTTTTATTTCCGTTGCAGATTTCGGCTTTTTGGCAGGTTTCTTCTCACTCATTTCTCTCGCCCCCTTACAGATGCCGCTGCATGATGGCCTGTTTGCGGGCAGGTGCGGCAGCGATAACAGCCTGGGCTTCTGCCATCTGTTTTTCCAGTTTTTCCGCTTTGGCGACCAAACGTTTTTGTTCCGCGAGTGAAGGGACGGGAACCTTGATATTGCGCATAATTGTAGCGTTGATGTTGGCCTGATTGATCGACTTCGACGCTTTACCCTTGGCTTTGGGGCTGGGGACAGACTGGATCAGACGAAGCAGCACTTCGGGACTGGTGACGTCTGTCAGGTATTTCTTCCCATCGGCCGCTTCCAATTTCAGTCGGTTACATTTTGTAACCGACTCGCTGCCTTCCTTGCTCAACCTGTTCTTCAGTACCTTCCAGTAGTTTCTGACTGCCTGGAAATCCGGCTGCTGCAATAAGGCCCGGATGATATCAACAACGGAGAAATACCAGGTTTCGGTTTTCTCGTCGTAAACCCTACGGATGTCGTAATCCTCGAAATTTACCGGTGTGATGTTCATATCGATCCTCTTTACTACAGTTTTCTCGTCTCCTGCCACGCCGCAAATTCCGCAGGACGCAGGCGATAGCGGGCTATTATCCCCGGATGCAGACGCTTGATCTCATCCTGTACCATTTCGACAAAGGCGGAGCGATTCTGCTCGTCGATGCACTTCTCTGCGAACTGTTCAATTGTCTGCAGAATATCAGGCCGCTTGTTGCGAACGATATCGGCTACCAGCTCGTGTAACTGCAAACGATAGCGAAGCCGAATAGGATCAGGCTCTGCCAGGCTTTTGCGAACCAGGACATATTCCCTAGTGGATCGTTCGTATGCCCAGACAAACAAGTCCCGCAGTAGTTCTATCCGGTTCATCTCGTACACGCCCAGCATGGCGTCGATGTAGGCCCGATCCGGCACATCGATGAATGTCAACGGTGAGAGGTTATGCTTTATCAGCGGGATATTGGCCCCGAGTCGGGAAACCCGCTTGTTCACGTCCTCAAACGGCTGCAGATACGGAATATGCACCAGGATGAAAAACGCCTGTTCAAAGGGATCTTCGATTTCAGAAGCTTTTCTGAGAATATCGTGGAAACACTCTTCGATGAGCTTTGGAACCGCAAGAGGCACGAAAATGGAGCCGCCGATCTGGACAGGCCGGGACCGCAGGCGTCCGCTGGCGTCCGGGTCAGGCATCAGGTTTTCCGATAACAGACCGTGCAGACTGAGGAAGGTATGTGTATCAAAGCCGACGGATTCCGCTTCATCAAGCAACAGCTCAATGGCCGTCTTGTGGTTGAGAATCATCTGCGCTTCCTGGGCGTCCTTTCCTTCCGCATAGCGGCCAAACTCGATCAGGTTTTGCGTGTCGATGCGGGAATATGTGTTCCCTTCCAGACGGCTCGATGCCCACGAAAGATCGATCAGCAGCCGGTTGAAAATGGCCCGGCCATATATCCCGGCAGGTCTTTCGAACTCTCCGGTATCACCGATGCGCCGCAGGTGTTTGCGGGTCATCTCACCCAGATACCATGTTGTGTTGGGGATATAGGCATCGAGGAATGAGCGTTCATACCCGACAGGGGTTCGCGCTCCCCGGGGGCGACGAACCTGGGAGAAAATCTCGCGGCCTTCTTCCGAGAGCGGAATGTACGTTTCGTAGGTTTCTTCCGCGCCAGGGACTTCCGATTGGGATTGGACGATACGGATGTCAATTGGCGCGAGCAGCCGGTAAATAGTCGCTTTGCCTTTTCCGACAGCAGCAATATTCCGCTTTGCCGCTAGCTCGGCGAGCCAGCGCTGTACGGTACGCAGGTGCGGAGGATTACTCAGTTCATTACGAATGCTCTCACTGCCGAGTCCATCAGGGTGACGGGCCAGGAGAGCAAGGATTTCTTCGTGTTGGGGAGACAGCAAAGTAACAGTCATGTCCAAGTCTCGCTGTTGATATTGACGATGAATCGCGACACACATAATGTCGCCAATTGTCGTGAATTGCAAGTTATTTTGTCGCTAACCGTCGTGAACTCTGTCGTGAGAGCTGTCGCGATGTATCGCATGATGAGCTGATATCTACGGCAGGCTTAGTGTAGCTCGAACACCGATAGAATGCTGGAACGATCACAGTTCGATGACAAGGCTTTTATCGAACTGTGGATTCACCTCCACATCCTTGTAGCCATAGGGATTTACAACCACCAGAGTCTTACCCTGATATTGCTTTCATCGTCCATAACTAGCAATCTTGCCATACGAAACTTCTCCAACTGATAAATGTCTAATGGTAGCCAACAACTTTTCCAAATTAAGTGGTTTATATAAGACTCGAGATATGCCTGCTTTCCCCGCCAGATCTTTGATATACTGTCCAATTTCGCCTGTAATCATGATTATCGGAATATGAGGAAACCGCTTTTTTGCTATTTTTGCCAGCTCGACACCATTCATGCCCGGCATATTGAAGTCAGTAATTATCAGATCAAAATCCATTCTGTCGAGAACAGCGACAGCATCAGCACTGTTGGTCGCCTTTTCCGTCTTTACTGATTCTGCTTCAAGAACAAAGCGAAGGAGATACAGGAAGCATACATCATCATCAACCAAAAGAATTCTGCCAGTCGCCATGACCTTTTCCCTATTAACAATCGTCTATGAGTCTAGTCAAGTCATCCCCGTGGACTTCGAGGCTTTATGTCACTGTTTCGGATTTTATTGTTCATATTTTTTGCGTTTTTGCGGAGCCGGTATTGCCTTAGTTTTCCAGATCTTTTCACAGTATTCCCTGATGGAGCGGTCCGAAGAAAACTGACCCATCCGCGCCACATTCAGGATCGACATTTCTGTCCATTTTTTCTTGTTCCGATATGCCGAGCTTATCCGGTCCTGGCACTCGATATAGGATTGGTAGTCCGCCAAAAGCAGATACTCGTCGCCGTTAAGAAGGTTGTCTACCAGTGGGCGGAAGAGGGTGCTGTCCCCGTTTGAGAAGGCACCTGCCGCGATCTGATCGATTGCCACCCGGAGTTGCTCGTTCCCCTCATACCAGCTTCGAGGCTGATACTCGCGGGATTTCAGTTCATCAGCCTCTGCCGCATTGAGACCGAAAAGGAAGAAATTCTCCTCACCGGCCTCCTTGCGGATCTCAATGTTTGCGCCATCCAGAGTCCCGATAGTGAGGGCACCATTCAGGGAAAGCTTCATGTTGCCGGTTCCGGATGCCTCTTTACCGGCCACCGATATCTGCTCGGAGAGGTCGGCAGCCGGGTAGATCAACTGGCCGTTGGTAACATTGAAATCGGGGAAGAAAACCACCTTGAGCCGACCGGCAACATCGGGATCGGTGTTTACTACTTCCGCCACTGAGTTGATGAGCTTGATGATCAGCTTGGCCATGAAGAAGCAGGGCGCCGCCTTGCCCCCGAAGATAAAGGTTCGGGGAGTGATATCCTGCTCCGGGTCACGCTTCAAGCTATTATATAGAGTTATGATGTGCAACACATTTAAATGCTGCCGCTTGTATTCGTGAAGGCTCTTCACCTGGATGTCGAAGAGACTTGCCGGATTGACCGCGACCCCGGTGC
>JBGQDJ010000101.1:0-8489 GCA_041495805.1 Geobacteraceae bacterium | reverse complement strand
TTTGTTACGATAACTTCTTTGAAAAAGGACAATTTGCCTTTTGCAGCGAAAGGGGCCTCAATGCTTAAAATATTCGATTACATATTCGGGATGTTTTCCAACGACCTTGCCATAGACCTGGGCACCGCAAATACGCTTGTTTATCTGAAGGGAAAAGGGATAGTGGTCAGGGAACCTTCGGTGGTCGCCGTGCAGACCCTGAACAACGGCCAGCAAAGGGTGCTGGCTGTGGGCATGGAAGCGAAGAAGATGCTGGGGCGGACGCCCGGAAGCATTACCGCCATCCGTCCCATGAAAGACGGCGTTATCGCCGATTTCGATATTACCGAGGAGATGCTCCGTTATTTCATTCACAAGGTGCATAACCGCAAGACCCTTGTGCGTCCCCGTATTGTTATTTGCGTCCCTTCCGGCATTACCCAGGTGGAAAAGAGAGCGGTCAAGGAATCGGCGGAGTCAGCCGGCGCTCGCGAAGTCTACCTGATCGAAGAGCCGATGGCTGCCGCAATCGGCGCCGGTCTTCCCATTACCGAGGCCTCCGGCAACATGATCGTCGATATCGGCGGCGGCACCACCGAAGTGGCGGTGATATCCCTGGCCGGAATTGTCTACACGAAATCGGTGCGGGTCGGCGGCGACAAGATGGACGAAGCGATAGTCCAGTACATCAAGCGTAAGTACAATCTTCTCATAGGCGACCGGATGGCCGAGGAGATGAAAATCGAGATCGGCGAGGCCTATCCCGGCAACGAGGTGCTGACCCGCGAGGTAAAGGGGCGCGATCTGGTTTCCGGCATTCCAAAGACAATCGTTATTAATTCGGACGAGATCCGCGAGGCGCTCTCGGAACCTGTAAACTCAATCGTCGACGCGGTCCGTATCTGTCTTGAGCGGACCCCGCCGGAACTTGCGGCCGACATCGTGGACAAGGGTATTGTCCTGGCCGGCGGCGGAGCGCTCTTGAGAAACCTCGATGTCCTCCTTCGCGAGGAAACGGGCCTCCCCGTGGTGACGGCGGAAGATCCCCTCTCATGTGTCGTTCTCGGATCCGGCAAGGTGCTGGATGAACTGAACCTTCTACGCACTGTCGCTGTCAGTTCATGATCCGGGAGTTGGCCATGTAGATGACAAAAGGCTGAGGGGAGCTTCTTTTATCCCTTGGCCTTTTTTCTGCGTATCCATCAACCTTCAGCCGCTTTTAATCATCTCAGGACTTTTAGGCAACACGAAATCAACTGGTATATGGACAATCCGTTAACCGACATTATCATACCTGTCTGGAACAAACCGGTTGAAACCCGCAACTGCCTGGTCCATCTTATCAACCATTCCCCCAATGCCCGTTTTATACTGGTGGATTACGGAAGCGACCGTGATACGGAACGGATGCTCGAGGAGTTTGCTGAAATTCTCGACCAGCGGGCCATTTTACTGCGCGATAATATCAACAGGGGTTATGTGCGAGCGGTCAACAGGGGGCTTGCCCGAAGCGATGCCCGATATAAAGTCCTCATAAGCAACACCTCCATAGTTGCGGAGTCGTGGCTCGAACCAATGACCAGGTTTGCCGGAGAAAGAAGCGATGCGGGAATCATCGTGCCGCGGCTTATCAAGGGTCCGGTCAGAAAACCGGTCAGAAAGAGGAATGCGGCAGCCTCACCGATTGAAGCGGACCACGCTTCCTTTGCGGCGATGCTTATACCAAAACAGGTTTACGATATCATCGGCGGCTTTGATGAAGAGATGGACGGCGGACTCTGGTGTCTCAGGGACCTTTCCCGTCGCGCTTGCAGGGCAGGTTTTCATACCTTCAGAGTTGAGGATGGAATTGTCGCGTATGAAAATGATATCACTCTCGGCTCCGTGGAGAGGCGCAACATTGCCTTGCAGCGGAGCATATCTTTATTCAGGGAAAGATGGGGAGAGACCGGCTCCTTCTGTGTCCATATCCCTAAAGGCGCTGATATGAACATTCTCAGGCAGCGGCTGGAGATTCTGCTTCAGGGCGCCCGTCAGGGAAATATTTTTACTATATTGACACATGAACATCTTTTCAAGTCGCTGACAAAAGCCGGTTTTGACCGGCTTCACGAGAATATCCGCTTTCTTCGAATTCCTCTTTTCTTCGAAACCAGGGCGATTGGTAAGGCCCTTGTATCCGATGACCCAACCATTGCCGAAGCACAGCCCGTTAACGGCATTGACGGCATACCCTTTCCCGCTGGCATCAATGGGATGCCGTTTGCGGAACTGGAGCGGATTATAGTCAAAACCAGGGAAGAGAAATATGGTGTCTGATCCCAGGCTTATGATATTATGTTTTATTTCCGCATTGCGGCTGGAGGTTTAATGGAAGAGGATATCCTTTTTCAGCTTAAGTCCCATCACAAGGTTATCGAAGCGATCGAACAGCAGCTGACTTCAACGATTGCCGCTGTTGCGGAAATCATCTCCGATACGCTGAGAAACGGCTATAAACTGCTTGTCATGGGCAATGGCGGATCAGCTGCTGACGCGCAGCATATGGCGGCGGAGATCATCGGACGCTTCAAGATGGAACGGCGCGGACTCCCGGCAATAGCGCTGACCACCGACAGTTCGATCATCACCGCAATCGCCAACGATTACGGCTTCGACATGGTTTTCAGGAGGCAGGTCGAGGCCCTGGCAGCTCAAGGCGATCTGGTAATGGGGATTTCCACCAGCGGCTCATCGCCCAACGTCCGGAATGCCCTCGTTCTGGCCGGTGAAATGGGATGCAGGACCATCGGGCTGCTGGGTGGAGATGGCGGGACCATTAAGGATTGCGTGGAGATCGCCCTTACCGTTCCCGCCACTGATACACCGCGCATCCAGGAAGGCCATATCACGATCATCCACATTATCTGCGATCTCGTCGAGAAACGTCTTTTCGCGCCATGAGAAGCATCTATATGTCAATCTGACTCCGGAGTAACAATGGAACGCAAGGATGTGGAATCGCTCTTCAACAGGGCAAGGGATGTCAGGCTCCTGGTTGTCGGAGACCTGATGCTGGACGAATACCTGTGGGGAAAGGCGGAGCGCATTTCGCCGGAGGCGCCGGTTCAGGTCGTGGAGGTCACTCGGGAGGATGTTCGACTGGGAGGGGCCGGCAACGTCATCAACAATCTTGTGGCCCTCGGCTGCCGGGTGGTTGCATGCAGTGTCATCGGGGGCGACGATAACGGCACAATCCTTCAGCGCGCATTCACCGGCAAGGGTGTGGATGTAAACGGAGTCTTTCAAGACCCGATGAGGGCAACGAGCAAGAAGACCCGAGTTGTCGCCGCCAATCAACAGATCGTCCGGATTGACCGTGAATCCAAAGAATCTATATCAGCCGAATTCGAGGAGCGCATACTTGAATTTATCAGCGAGCGAGAGGGTCAGTTCAAGGCGATCCTGATTTCCGACTACGCCAAGGGTGTGTTGACGCCCAAGACCCTGGAAGGGATTATATCCATCGCCCGTAAAATGAAGGTGCCGGTGGTGGTCGATCCCAAGGGGATGAATTACTCCAAATACAGCGGCGCTTCTATCCTCACTCCAAACCGGAAAGAGGCCGAAATTGCCGCCGGGATAACCATTGTGGACGAACAGAGCCTCAAGGCAGTGGCGCTAAAACTTCTCGACGATGTTGATCTGGAAGCCCTTCTCATAACCCGGAGCGAACAGGGGATGTCCCTTTTTTTACGGGGGGGCGAAACGGTCCATATTCCTACCGTAGCCCGTGAGGTGTATGATGTCACGGGCGCCGGAGATACGGTGCTGGCTGTCCTGGGACTTGCCCTGGCGTGCGGCAGGGATTATGCCGATGCGGCGCAGCTGGCCAATGTGGCGGCCGGGATAGCTGTCGGCAAGGTGGGAACATCGACGGTATCGCCTGCGGAGATCATCGATGCGGTTGGTCACGGCCATCGGGATTCCGAAACAAAGATCAAAAACCTGGATGTTTTGGCAGCCATCATTGAGACTGAAAAGGCAAAAGGGAAAATAGTGGTCTTTACCAACGGATGTTTCGACCTCCTTCATGCCGGACATGTGAAATACCTGCAGAAGGCCAGGTCATTCGGCGATCTGCTGGTGCTCGGATTGAACAGCGACTCCTCCGTGCGCCGTTTAAAAGGGGATAAACGCCCCCTTATCAATGAAGCGGAAAGGGGCCACATCCTCTCCGCTCTGGATTGTGTCGATTACGTTGTCATCTTCCAGGAGGATACACCCCTGAAACTTATCGAGACCCTTAAACCCACCGTTCTTGTAAAGGGGGGAGATTACACCCCGGACAGAGTTGTGGGAAAAGAGATAGTAGAGTCATGGGGCGGCCGTGTGGAGCTGGTTGAATTCGTGGATGGAAAATCCACGACTAATATTATCGAGAAGATACTCAATAATTATGGATAAGGCTGTATTCCTCGACCGGGACGGCACAATCAATGTTGAACTGGAGTTTCTGCACCGGCCGGAAGATTTCGAGTTCATCCCGGGGGCACCCCAGGCGATTCGGCTTCTCAACGATGCGGGTTTGCGCGTAATCGTTGTCACCAATCAATCAGGCATTGCCAGGGGTCTTTATGACGAGGCGGCCGTGAACCGTCTGCACCGCCATATGGATGCGCAACTGGCCCGCTTCGGCGCCTCTGTCGACGCATACTATTTCTGTCCCCATCATCCGGAGCACGGCATAGGTGACTACAGGAAGTCATGTGAGTGCCGAAAGCCGAAGGGTGGGATGCTGCGCCAGGGGGCAGCCGATCTTTCCATAGATCTGGCAGGTTCATTTATGGTCGGCGACAGGCTGGTTGATGTTGAAGCGGGGTTGAATGCGGGTTGTCGCCCAATGATGGTCAAAACAGGCTACGGCTTGCTCGAATCAGTCACTGTTCCTCCTCACACACCTGTTTACGAAGATCTGCTTGAGGCAGTCCGGGTGATTTTGAGCGGGCCTGATTCGTTATAGCTGAACTGAAATATGTTTTGACTCTATTCCGATTGACATGATAAATAAAGTGAACCGCTATCCATCGGGAATGATTAATCGTCTTCAAGAATCGGGATATTAACTATGAGCATAAAAAAAGGAATTGTCCTGGCCGGAGGCGCCGGGAACAGGCTCTATCCACTTACCCTGGTCGCCAGCAAACAGCTGCAGCCGGTCTACGATAAGCCCATGATCTACTACCCCCTTGCCACGCTGATGATGGCAGGAATAAATGACATCCTCATCATTTCCACACCTCATGACACCCCCCGCTTTGAAGCCTTGCTGGGTAACGGCTCACGCTGGGGGATAAGTATAACCTATAAGGTCCAGCCGGAACCGAAGGGGATTGCACAGGCCTTTCTGGTTGGTGAAGATTTCATAGCTGATGAACCGGTATGCCTGATCCTCGGCGACAACATATTTTACGGAAAAATCGGCCTCGACAAGATAGCCAGGGAGTTTGACGGCGGCGCCGTCATTTTCGGGTACAATGTTCAGGACCCTGAGCGGTATGGCGTCGTGGAATTCGATGCGAAAGGGAACGCCATAAGCATCGAGGAGAAACCGTCCACTCCGAAAAGCAGCTACGCGGTGCCAGGTCTATATCTGTATGACGGCAATGTGGTGAAAACGGCCAGGTCGATCCGCCCTTCCCCCCGCGGTGAACTGGAAATTACCGATGTAAACCTTGAATACCTCAGGCGGGGAGAGTTGCGAGTGGAAAAACTGGGCCGGGGAATAGCATGGCTGGATACCGGCACCCATCAGAGCCTTCTGGAGGCAAGCCACTTCATCGGCACCCTGGAGGCCAGGCAGGGTCTGAAAATCGCCTGTCTCGAAGAGATCGCCCTGCGCAAAGGCTACATCGACTGCAGGGGGATGGAGGCAATAATAGCAGATACCCCGAGATCCTCCTATCGCGACTATCTGACAAGGGTACTCCATGAATTAACTGAACTCGTTTAAGGAGCGTAATCGTGCCGGGAGATAAATTCAAAAAAGGTGCAATCCATGACGTGATAGTCAGGCCTCTCTCCAAGTTTATCGATGAACGGGGATGGCTTGCGGAATTGTTAAGGGAAGATGAAATCGACAAGGGTTTGATGCCGGTAATGGCTTACATTTCCATGACCCAGCCAGGGATTGCACGCGGCCCCCATGAACATGTGGATCAGACCGACTGGTTCTGCTTTATCGGGCCGTCCAATTTCAAGGTTTATCTCTGGGACACAAGGAAGGATTCTCCCTCTTGCGGCATAAGACAGGTCATCTTTGCAGGTCATGACTCTCCCAGGACGGTAATCGTCCCTCCCGGGGTTATCCATGCATACAGGAACATCGGGACGGAAAACGGGATCGTCTTCAATGCTCCAAATCGTCTCTATGCGGGAGAAGGCAAGAAATCTCCCGTGGATGAGATCCGTCATGAGGATATCTCCGGTTCACCTTTTCAACTGGATTGACGGAGTTTCGTCCGCGAAGCGTAACCAGAGCCGGAAACTTACGGGAAAATACCGGATCACAGATCACGGAATGCAAACAATGTAAAAGGGAATTGGATAATCTGTTTGGTTGTGATTTGAAATTAGTTTGATCTCTTACGTCTGGGGTTTGGTGTTTAAATTAGAGAGGGGGGGGCAAATTGTCTCCCCTTGCCAGTTTAGGGACCATCAGGGAACAGCCTTTTACCCTTGAAGGATGAACAAATGTTGGAACTCTTCAGAAAATACAGGAAATACCTCGCTATAATATCTCTCCTGCTTGCAGCGTTTATTTTCTATTCCTGGAACCTGAAGAACAAGGAGCGTGCAAACCTTTTCGAAAGAAGTGTGCTGAATCTCATGTCACCTGTCAATTCGCTCATAGCCGGAATAAACAGAGGGGTCGTGGACATCTGGAACGACTACCTGGATCTGGTAGAAGTGCGTAAGGAAAACAAGTTGTTACGCCACAACATTAAAGTACTTAATGCAAGATTGATTGATGGCAATGAAGCGTTGCTTGCAAACGAAAGGCTCAAAAAACTTCTGGAAATGAAGAATTCACTGCAGATCCCTTCTCTGGCGGCATCGGTGATTGGCGAAGACGCATCCCCATGGTTTAAAACAATCATGATCAACCGGGGTCAAGCCGATGGCCTCAGAGAGGGAATGCCGGTGGTCGCAGCCGACGGCATTATCGGCCAGTTGGTAAAGGTCGTGGCCGGAAGTTCCCGCGTCCTTATAATAACCGATCATGCAAGTGGTGTCGCCGGCATCATCCAGCGTTCCCGGGCAAGGGGCGTGATAAAGGGAAAAGGTGACGGGACATGTAGCCTGGAGTTCTCCCTGGCATCGGAAGACGTAAAAGTAGGTGACACGGTAATCACCTCCGGCATTGGCGGAATCTTTCCCAAAGGGCTCAAGATCGGAGAGGTTTCCATGGTGAAGAAGGGCGAATACGGCATTTTCCAGACCGTTGAAGTACGCCCGTCTGTAAATCTTGCGCGCATTGAAGATGTACTGGTTTTGTTACAGCAACCGCGGGAGTGACGGATACATGTTAACCGTCTTGAAAATATTCCTCTTCATAACAGTAGCGCTCCTGCTTCAGGTGACAATCTTGCCGGCCTACCTTGCGGACCCCTTTAAACCGAATCTTCTGATCATCGCCGTGACTTATCTGGGATTGAAGACAGTGCGCGGGGGAGGATTTATCGCCTTTGGTCTGGGGATACTCCAGGACTGTTTCAGCGGAATTTATATGGGGCTGAACGGTTTTTCCTTTCTATCGGTATATCTCATCCTGAATATGGCTGCCGACCGTCTCTATACGGACAGCCGATATCTGATGATGCTGGTGGTTTTTCTTGCGACCATCGTCAACGGGCTTCTGCATCTGCTTCTGCTGCTCGTCTTTCCCACCGCCGCAGGCATTTATCTGACGATTTTCGCCGCTCTTATACCACAGGCGCTGGTCAACACGCTGTTTTCTTCTCTCCTCTTCACTTTTCCCCGTTTAAATGCCCTTGAGGAGAGCAGATGAAAGATCAGGATTACGTGAAGACAGGGGAGGAATCAGTCAAACGACGTCTCATGGGACTGTCGGTCGCAGTTGCCGTTCTCCTTTTTCTTCTCGTGACACGTCTCTGGTATCTGCAGATTTTAAAATCCGCGGATTTAATGGACCTGTCGGAAAGCAACAGGTTGCGGTTTGTGCCTATTGCCGCTTCGCGGGGAGCGATTCTCGATAGAAACGGTAAAATCCTTGTGGGCAATACACCTTCTTTCAGTCTTGCCGTGATTCCCCAAGATGTGAAGGACAAGGACAACCTGATCGCTAAACTGAGCAATGCCCTACAACTGGACCGGCAGGAACTACTGGCAAAATGGGAAAAGGGTAAGGGCCGGGCAAAATACTATCCGATAATGCTTGCATCGGGCATATCCCGTGACCAGCTGGAGTTCCTTGAGGAGAACCGCCTGCAGCTGACGGGAATAGATAT
>JBGQDJ010000100.1:0-8663 GCA_041495805.1 Geobacteraceae bacterium | reverse complement strand
GACCCGCCGTCCCTTCTCGCATATATCTTCCGGTTCCTTGCTTTGTTCCAATCTTCCCATTCATCGGCTGCACCAAGGGGGGCAAGCTCGCCATAACTGTTTTGCCCGAGGGACAACATATTCCCCGCATTTATTCTTGTCTCTCCTGCATTATTCTCTGTTTTGACATATCCCTTAAAGGCCGCCACGTCGGTGTATTGGCCGGATATATCGATACTGAAAATCGCCCTGTTGAAGGCGCGCACCGAGGCGTCGGGAGTATCGATCTGGACGACGCTTCCCACGGGAGCGTTATAATAAACGTAGGCGCGCCCCTGGGAGAGGTAAAACTGGGATGAATCCTTATCCATGGAAAGAACTTGCAGCGCCGAGTCCTGATCGAGCCTTATATATGTCCCGTTGTTCAGTTGGAATTCGGCCCTGCTCCCCTGTGGAGTCCAGATCTTATCACCTTCCGCGAGAGGCCCGTTTACCGAGGCGAGTCCCCAATCTTCGGAATCGGGGGTGTTTATCTGGACATCACCATCAATCAGGCTTATGCGCATGTAACCGAGTTCTGAAGAGAAAGCATAAACCGGCGCGAAAAGCAGCATGATTGCAATCAGCATTGACTTTAATATTCTCATGCGAATCTCCTGTCTTGAATTATTAACTGAAATTTTCTTGCCCGGATACAATAAAACCGGGGCTGAATATCCTCTGGATGGATAGTTCGGCGACCCGGCTGTCTCATGGAGACCCAATGGGCTTTCCGTCCCACCCTTGCGGGTGGTTTAGTATTATCGTCTATCTGGCTTTATTCATCTTATATTGAATTAGTGTATACAGACTCCGTGCCAGTCATCTTAAATGATCAGTGTGCTGAATATATAAGGATAAACTCGTGGCTGAAAATGCCCAGGATGGATTCTCATGTCTTAAATCATCCAGCGCTAACCTCATATCAGGTATTGGTGGTAAAGCCATGGATAGGAAGATCGCTGCCAACATAAGGCAGCCATCGCTTGATGCAAATTATGGCAATTACGTTATATCCGGAGGTTCTCTCCCTCACAGCTTGTTAATAAACACCTCCCGCGGCTTGCTGCTTCCGTCGGAGGGGCCTACGATCCCCTCCTGCTCCATTTTTTCGATGATGCGTGCGGCGCGGTTGTAGCCGATCCTGAGTCGCCGCTGGATCATGGAGATGGAGGCCTGGCGGGCCTCGGCCACCAGTGCGACGGCGTCGTCGTAGCGCTCATCGAGCTCTTCGTCATCACCGCCGCCCTCACCTGCCGGCTTCATATCCAGTATGGACTTTTCATAAACCGGTTTACCCTGCTTTTTAAGAAACTCCACGACCCGCTGAACCTCGGTGTCGGAGACGAATGCGCCGTGGCTTCGCCTGAGCTTTGCCGTTCCAGGCGGCAGGAAGAGCATGTCGCCAGCCCCAAGGAGGGATTCGGCGCCATTGCAGTCGAGGATGGTGCGGGAGTCGATCTTAGAGGATACCTGGAAGGAGATGCGGGCCGGGAAGTTGGCCTTGATGAGTCCGGTGATTACATCCACCGACGGCCGCTGGGTGGCCAGGATCAGGTGAATCCCGGCTGCCCGCGCCATCTGCGCCAGGCGTGCGATCGACTCCTCGATATCGCGGCCCGCCACCATCATCAGGTCGGCAAGTTCGTCCACTATCACCACGATATAGGGGAGGTGGCCGTGCTCCAGTTCCTCTTCCTTTTCCAGCATCTGCTTGATTGCCGTATTATCGCTTTCCTGCAGTTCGTCTGCCTCGTCGAGTTCCACGACCTCCATGTCGCGGCTTTCTTCCAGCTCCTTCACTTCCCGTTCAAGCTGCTTGTTGTAGGATTCGATGCCGCGAACCCCCTTGTCGGCCATGAGCCGGTAGCGCCTTCCCATCTCCTCGACCGCCCACTTGAGCGCCAGCGCAGCCTTTTTGGGGTTCGTGACAACCGGCAGAAGTAGGTGGGGGATCCCTTCATAGATGGAAAGCTCCAGCATTTTCGGATCGACCATGATTATCCGCACTTCGTGGGGAGTTGAGGTATAGAGGAGGGAGAGGATCATGGTGTTTATGGATACCGATTTGCCGGAACCGGTGGCGCCCGCCACCAACAGGTGAGGCATGCGGGAGAGGTCGGTAACAAAAGGAGCGCCGGTGATGTCCTTGCCCAGCGCCAGCGGGAGACGCATCTTGCCGCGATGGAAATCTTCACTGCTGAAGATCTCTCGCAGGGAAACCATCTCCCGTTCCCGGTTGGGAAGCTCGATCCCAACCACTCCCTTGCCGGGGATCGGCGCGACAATGCGTATGGATAGCGCCTGGAGGGCCATGGAGAGGTCGTCGGAGAGGCCGGCGATGCGGCTCACCTTGACGCCGGGACCGGGGGCGAATTCATACATGGTGACGACCGGCCCAGGGCAAATCTCCACCACTTCGCCTTCAACGCCGAAATCCCTCAGCTTCTTCTCCAGAAGGCGGGCGTTCATGGTCAGGGCTTCCTTGTCGAGACGCCGCTCCTTAGCTGGGGGCGGGTCAAGGAGCGACAGGGGGGGGGTCCGGTAGTTGCCGTCCCCCTTGGCGAAATCGAAGGTCTCCTGGACCGGTTTTACCTTTTCACTCTCCCGCTTCTGCTCCTTTTTGGAAGGTGGAGGGGTGACCGTAACATTGACCGGCGCAGGCTTGATGATCGGCGCGGAGTGCTCGCTCCCCTTCGGTTCACTCCCCTTCATCTCACGGTTGAATGCCCGTCTTTCCCGGTAACGGGACCATTTTTCCCCAAGTGTTTCTATCCACCAGTCGGCAAAAAGGATGAAGGAAAAACGGGAAAGGACCATGATGGAGGCGGCCAGCATGGGGATGAGGAGGATGAGCGCCCCCGGGACCCCCATGTAACCCTTTAGAAAGTGTGCCGTACTGATGCCGAACAGCCCGCCGGTGGAGACCTTCTGGCCGAGAAATTCGGTTTTCTCCACATCCCAGAAGGCGAACAGGGCCGCAAATGAGATGAGGAGACCCAGGAAGGCGACACCTTTGTAGATGCGCCAGCGAAGTTCCTTGAAGCGAAGGAGACGATAGGCCAGGTAGAGTAAGGCGGACGGAACCAGGTAAGCGGCAAGGCCGAACCCTTCGATGAGAATATCGGAGACCTGTGCGCCAAGTATTCCGCAGAAATTGTGGTACCCCGCGTCGGATGAAAAGCTGTTCGGGGAGCTGTCCCCGGCGCTGAATGAAAGGAGCGCGATGAGGATGAAGAGCCCGGCTGCCCCGAACGCCATCCCCTTTAACTCCTGCTTCAGTTTATCTTTTTTATCGGGTTGGTCCATATAGACTACATCTCCAATATCAACGGCAGGATCACCGGCCTTCTCTCTATGGTCTTGTTGAAAAAGCGGCGGAGGATTCGGCGCACTTCCTGCTTGACCTCGCCCCAGTCCCCCCGCACCTCTACACCAAGGTTGGCAAGGGTGTCGAGCACTATTTTTTTCGCCTCGTCCAGGTATTCCTGGCTGTCGTCCTCGAAAACGAAGCCACGGGAGACGATGTCCGGCCCGTAGATGATCTCGCCGGTGGCCTGGTTAATAGCGATAATTACTATCACCATGCCGTCTTCGGAAAGGTGACGGCGGTCCTTGAGCACAACCTCTCCCACATCGCCGATCCCCTTTCCGTCCACGAAGACCCGTCCAGCCTCAACGGAGCCTGCAATTGCGCATGTATCTCCTTCAAATGCCACCACATCGCCGTTTACCGCCAGGATGCAGCGCTCCGGGGGAATCCCGACTTTCTGCGCAAGCTGGCTATGCTTGACCAGGTGCCGATATTCACCGTGGACCGGGATGAAGAAGCGCGGCCGCACCAGGTTCAGCATCAGCTTCTGTTCCTCCTGGCTGGCATGTCCGGAAACATGCACCTCGGAAACCTTCTCATGGATGACCTCAGCCCCCCGCCGGTAGAGGTGGTTGATCAGGTCGGAGATGGTCTTTTCATTGCCGGGGATGAAACGGGACGAGAGAATAACGGTGTCCCCCCGTTCCAGTTTGATCTGCTTGTGATCGTGCATGGCGATCCGGGTCAGGGCGCTCATCGGCTCCCCCTGGGAACCGGTGGTGATCATGCAGACCTCTTCCTTGGGGAGGCGGGGAAGCTCCTTCAGATCTATCATAATGTCATCGGGGATGGAGAGGTAGCCCAGTTCCCTGGCGATCCTGACGTTGGCGATCATGGAACGACCGTTCAAAAGAACCTTGCGACCGGATCTGGCTGCCGCCTCCACCACCTGCTGCACCCGGTGGATATTGCTGGAAAAGGCGGCGACGATGATGCGTCCGGCACAGCGTGGGAATATCTCGTCAAAGGCGTCCCCCACGAGCTTTTCCGACAGGGTGTAGCCTTCCCGCTCCACGTTGGTGGAATCGGACATGAGCGCCAGCACCCCCTCCTCGCCGTAGCGGGAAAAGGTCACCAGATCTGTAAGCTGGCCGTCCACCGGGGTCTGGTCCAGCTTGAAGTCACCGGTATGGATCACCACCCCTTGGGGGGAGCGGATGGCCAGCCCGCATCCATCGACTATGGAGTGGGAGACGCGGATAAATTCCACCTCGAATGCGCCTGCCGTCACCTTTTCTCGGGGCTTGACAACTTCAAGCTCCGTTACCTGATCCAGGTCGTACTCCTTCAGCTTCTCCCGGACGAATCCGAGGGTCAGGGCAGTGCCGTAGACGGGCACTGCCAGTTCCGGTAGCACGAAAGGGAGCGCGCCGATGTGGTCTTCGTGCCCATGGGTGAGGAATATTCCGCGCACCCGGTCGGCCCGCTCCCGAAGGTAGGAGATATCGGGAATAACCAGATCGATGCCGAGCATGTACGGCTCGGGAAACATCAGGCCGCAATCGACGACGATGATGTCCTCGCCGTACTCGAAGACGGCCATATTCAGGCCGATCTCCCCCAATCCGCCGAGTGGAATAATCTTAAGGCCGCTATTTTCGAATGCTTCAGATGACATGCTGTCCTTGTATTTTCTTTTCACTTTCAGAGACGAGTAACCCCAAGCAAAAAACAAATTCATTAACAGGGATATTCAGGATGAACAGGATTAAGATCAAAAGGTCTTACAACAATGCATCTTAGGTTCTTAGGTTTTATCCTGTATATCCTGTTCATCCCTGTTAAAACGGTTTAGTTGTGTTCATCGTATGAAGCATCACCAATTCGGCGATCTTCGCATCGCATCGCGCGATCCAAACCTTGCCCGGCTGGTAGCCCGCGAACGGCATAAAATGAACTACGCAGCGAACGGCAGGAAATCAGTGCCCGCTCCGTATCCCCCTTCGCCTCGCATGTCAGGGCTATTTCCCATAACCTTTCCGCTGAACGCTCCACCATCGGGCTTAAGGGGGTATACATGTGGATTGCCGATTCATAACCGGCGATGGCGGCGATCGTATCGTTGCTTGCCAGTGCCTGCTCCCCTTTATTAAACTGGCGCCACTGCCGATACCAGGTGTTCCCCCAGATCAGGAGAACACTTAGAAACGCGATCACTGCAATGTTGACCGCAATGGTCTTTGCTTTTTCCATTAACCCAGCTTATCCTTTGAAAAATCCCGGAACTGCCGCAAGCAGCGTCCCCATTAGCGCCAATATAATACCGGCCAGCACCGCCAGGGCCGCCGCTATATCCCAGGGGGTGCGCAGCCGGTAAGCTGCCGGCAATCCCCAGATGACGGCGCCTAACCCGCAGCCGATCATTGCCAGATGTAAAATCAGCTCCTCATTCATGTCTTCAGGCCCGCATCAATCGCCGCCTTGACTTCCTCCAACAGATGGTCACGCTGGGCGCCGCTTTTCCCACCGGTTATTATCGGCTCAGCAAAGCGGATCGTAATCGTTCCCGGGTAAATCTCCAGCCGTTTGCACGGATTGACCTTGCCGCTGCCAATGATGGTCATGGGCACAATGGGGACACCGGCCTTGGCCGCAAGAAGAAAACCACCCCTCTTGAACGGAAGGAGGTTGCCGTCGGTGGTGCGGGTCCCTTCCGGAAAGATCACCACGCTTTTCCCGTTTTTTATCATGGCCGCCGCGGCCTCAATGCTCTTGAATGCCCGCCGGCCGTCGCTCCGGTCAAGCGGCACATACCCGGCGCGGCGCATGGAATGGCCGAACACCGGGATGGCGAACAGCTCCTCCTTGGCGATCCAGGAGAACTGCCGGGGAATCGCAATGAACAGCGAAAGAATATCGAAATTCCCCTGATGGTTGCTCATATAGATGAGCGGCCCCTCAGCCGGAACATTTTCCCTGCCGATTAACTCGAGCTTTACTCCGGCCAGCAGAAGACCGATCTTCCCCCACAACCTGGCGTGGGCATGGTAGGCCCTGCCGGATGGATCTACAAGGGTGAAGAGTATCGCACTCAACGCGAGCAGTAAGGTGAGGGGAAAAAATACCAGTATGAAAAAATAGGCTCTCAGCATGAATTAATCAAATCGTTAAATGTGCATACCCGATTTACTAATGGGAATTATCCAAATTAAATTACTTTTTTTTATCGTCTTAGTCAAACAAATATCAGGTGTCTTTGCCGGGGACATCTTATTGTATAAGGCCTATGAACCAGAAATATATCTATTTCTTCATGAAGTCAAAAGAAACGTCCGACAGTCAGGCTCATTTTGTAACATAACTTTTTTCCAGTCGTCACTTGATCGCAACAATTGTCTGATAGTTTGGCCGCGGTTCAGTAAATCATTCAAACTGAAAAAACTGTGGAATTGAACTGTTAAGTGGTTCAAAAACGATCTGACGAGGAGGATGATGTGAAAAAGAAATTTACAGCAGTGGCAGTATTGTTGGCAATGGCTCTGGTCGGCCGGAACGCATTTGCCAAGAGCCTTGAGGATGTGCTCAAGGAAAAAGGCGTGATCTCGGAAGAGGACTACAAAGAAGTCACCAAGGTCAAACCGTTCGACTACAAGCTGGGCAAGGGGTTCACCCTCACCACTCCGGACGAGAAGTTCCAACTGGCCCTTGGCGGCAGGATGCAGTTCAGGTATACCTTCACCGACAATGACGGCGCAACCAGGAGGGATACGAGCCAGTGGGACGCGCAACGCATCAGGCTGACCGCGCAGGGTTATGCCTACACCAAAGACCTGACCTATAAACTTGAGTTCGACCCGAGGGAGTTTGCCAAGTCCCCTTCCAGCAAGGGGCTTGTGGATGCATGGATGAATTACAATCTTATAGATGAAGCGCAGATTAAGGTTGGGCAGTACAAGACACCATTTTCCCGCCAGGAACTCACGTCAGACGGGGCACTGCAATTCGTGGATCGTTCTCCGGTGGTCTCTAACATGAAACCCAGTTATGACATAGGCGCAATGTTGAACGGCAAGATTGCCAATGGGTTGGCCTACTACTACGCCGGTGTGTTCGAAGGCGCCGGCCAGAGCAGCGTTCGGAACCCTAACAACAACAATAATATGTTTGTCGCCAGGGCAGTGGTGAATCCTTTGGGGGAGATGCCCTACGATGAGCCCGACTTTGATAAGACCGCTAAGCCCCTGTTATCCATCGGCGCCAATTATTTCCGGAACACCGTGGTGAAAACAGGAGCGGCCTTGGATATCGGCGCCTTCAACTATTCGGCAAGCTCCGGCTGGCTCGGCAAAGGCTTCAATAAGGGCAGCTTTGCCGCGGCCAATGACAGGCTCGATGTGGACAGCTACGGCGCGGATCTGGCATTTAAATGGATGGGACTCTCGCTCCAGGGCGAATATATCCTGGGGCAGGCTGAAGCCCAGTCGAACGGCGCTCTCCTTCGCGCCCAGGGTTTCTATGCCCAGGCCGGCTACATGATTCTTCCCAAGACGCTTGAAGTCGCTTTCCGCTACTCATATTTTGACCCGGACAGGGATGTGTCAAACAACAACGTAACCGAACAGATCGGTGCGCTCTCCTACTACTTCAGCAAACATAACCTGAAGCTCCAGACGGATGTGGGTAACATCCATACCCAGGGGAACCAGACCGTAGGAGGTTTAAGCAAGCCGACAGACGATTTGCAGTACCGGGTCCAGGCCCAGATCATCTTCTAGCCTATGCTCAAATAACCAGTAATCCTGTATTCATTGAGGGGGAAGAAATTCCCCCTTTTTTTAGGTCTTGCTTTGAGGTTCCTTGAAAAGAGGTTGATGTTGCAAATTTTACATAATTGTAAGGGAATCGCCATGTTAATGTATGAATTGCCCTGTAACATCATGCCATCTATTCAACTCCATCCATAAGGAGAGCAATTATGAAACTGATACCGCAGGGTGATTATTACGTCTGGTATTGCGACTGGTGTGATTCACGTAACCACACACTCTGGACAAGGATTGAAAAAGAAAAAGTCATCTGCGGAGCCTGTTATACACCCTTCCCCATATTACCACAGGCCAAAGCGGAGATCTGTTCCCATGTATTCTGAAGTTAAATCAGGGCCGGGCCATGCCGCCATGCGGTATTGACATGTCATCAGTGTGCGACCGAACGAATTTGCAAGATTTTAAGAATGCTGTAACACGATTGTAACCCGCCTGCTGTATATAATCGTCTTCAGGAGAACAAGTCATGAAAACCATTCTCATCATCGAAGACGAAAACGACCTGG
>JBGQDJ010000099.1:0-8676 GCA_041495805.1 Geobacteraceae bacterium | reverse complement strand
CTTTATTTCATAGACCGCTCTACGCCTCACGTACTGAAAATCTATCCAAGGCATCGATCCTAGTGATGGCGACACTTTCAGTATTGCCGGCAGGGTAAATTTCCTTGGCGAGATAGGTCAATTCATCTTGCTCCAGATGATTCGGAACATTAATCCACCATCCTTTACAACCGTTTTTGGAGCCATCGTTCCAGCGGTAGCCGCGCTGTTTAAGGATGTCCTTCTTGTCGAACGGTGCCCCGACCGCGCAAATCCTGGAGGTCATCTCCCCGGATTTCTCCAGCAGTTTTTTAAAGATCGGTACCTCAGTGACCGGTAATGTCCCCAATATCAGTCCCAGCAACCCTTCGGCGTCATCCAAGGCACGATGGGCGTTAATACTGTAACCGCCACATTTGTAGAGCAGATATTCCAAGGTGCGTGAGCTGATCCGTTCCAGATTCCAGTCGATCTGGGATACAGTGCATGCCCAGGGCAATTTGGTGAAAGTCGGGTATCTGGCCTCGACGAACTTCCGGTCGAAGGCCGCGTTGTGGGCAATTACCAGGGTCGCCTTTTCAGCGAGTGAACAGACCTGATCATCGTCAAACGCCTGCCCGGTCACCATTTCGTCGGTGATGCCAGTGATATCCTTGATCTCTTGCGAAAGAGGACTCCCAGGATCTTCAAAACCGTTATACCTCTCTGTGATCCGTATGATCTCTGCCGTCATCGGATTGAATTCGAATGCGACTATTCCCAATTCGATAATCTTGTCTTCTGTATCTTTTAAGCCGGTTGTCTCGGTATCAATGCAAAGACCGATTTTTGATCCTTGACCCGGTCCACGGGCGAAACGGGTGTCCCTTCCCAAGTTCAGCTTGCGGAGTACAGTGAACTCTCCAGTGGCATTAAGGGCAGTTATGGCTATCTCTGCCTCCAGGGGGGTCATAGGCTCGTTCTGGAAGTTTCTGGTGTTTGATGATTTCATCTTATTCATAATCGCTCTTGGATATATGGGTACGTGTCGGTGCAACCCCATCTGAAGATATCAGAATAGACTGGGGGAAAGAAGGGCTTGGCATCTAACGAATGTAGCGCCATTCGTGTCAGGCCTACATATATGACAATCAGATAATCCACTGTAAAAAAAGCGAAGTTCACAACCAGGAAAATGGACACCGACCGCGCCCAAAGAAACTGGGCGGGAGGGTCATTTGCCCAGAAGATTTTATGGGGGTATGTCTGGGGGGTACTACGGTGACTTGCCTAAAAGAATTACTAAGTTACGGCATGTTATAAGCATGTTTTGATGCCTATATAAGTCATTTAACAACAGATAACCCAGCAAAATGCCCCTAAATCTCAATCTTCTACTGATGACAAGTTAAACGGACTCTATACTCTTCACGAGGTTTTTCACAGCGTCGAAAAAAAATGTCTGCATTTTTTTATCAAGATTTCCAACTTTTTCGTAAATCACCATCATCTCATCTTGCACTTTCATGTCTTTCATGTCCGCAGGAAATTCCACCAATTCTGATAATGAAATGTTCAAAGCCTTTGCTATCCCGGCATAACAACAGAGAGACGCATTTACTTGGCCACGTTCTATGTCTCCCATGTATGTGGGGTGGAGCGAGGCAAGTTCAGCGAACTGTTCCTGCGAAAGGTTCTTCGCCTTCCTCAACAAGCGGATTCTATTTCCCAAATGTCGAACTAACTCTGGACATTCCGTTTTTCTCATGATACCAGAGCATAGGCCATATTTAATTAAGTATTAAGAGGCGATAGGCCATATTTTATTTGTAATTAATGTCTTTAGGCGATATATATTGTAAATATATGGCCTATACACCAGCATCTCAAGCCTCACAGTGGAATAGCATGTTGCAAACTTGTCATATTACAGATTCGTTTTATTTGGATAAAGTCGGCTATTTTCGCGAAAGGAAACAGATGATATGATTTTCGAGACAAGAGAGGAGTGGGAATCAAAAAGTCCCATTTCACCGTTGTTGGCCGAAAAAGGAGTGCGCCACTATCCGTTTATAAGGGTATCGCTAAACTGCATCATTTTTCATGTCGATTTTATTCGCAAAAATGAGGAATGTTGTGAACGGTACATGTTCTCCTCTGTGAGCGATGTCCTTAAAGTCTTAGGCCAAAATGACTTTGATAAGATTTCCATCAGTTTGCAATCACGGCGCTGTGACAATGAAGACAATGAGTATGGGGTGAGCACGATCAAGGAAATAATAAAGGCAAAGGACAAAAACCATAAGACGGTTTACATGTTCCGGTGTAAAAACGATAAAACCTATCTGGAATCGCATGCTAGCGCCGATATAGAAGAACTCACCGACAAAAAAGTCATCTACATTAAACAAGACGATTCATATATCTGTTCGGAATATGAACTAAATGCTATGAAGACCATCTGAGAGATCGTGTATGTCCAATGGTTGTCTCGTGAGCCTCCCCTCCCTGAACGCGCTCTGAAACTTGAGGAGAACACATCAGCGGCTGATCCAGATAAGTTACAGGAGTCACATTGAAACATAAAATCCGAATAATAAAGGGTACAGCCGCCGATTTTTTCGATCGTTGCAGAGAAGACGCCATAGATGAAGGTCACGGTCATCCATTCCCGCAAGAAGATATGATCACTGTCGATGTTGATGATGAACTTTTGGAACGTGCTGTCGAGGTTTTTGGGGATGAGTTTATCGCCCTGGAATGGCTCATATCTCGAAACTATGGATTGGGTGGTCAAAGGCCAGGAGATCTTCTTGAAACTTCAGAAGGGAGGCAAGAGATTCTCAATTTGTTAGGGAAAATATTTCATGGAGTTTATTCATAATAGTGAGTGACAGGCCCTCCGGCAGAGCCGGATGGCCCCTCTCACTGATCTCCTACGCCCAAAAAAGGAGGGACAGGTTATGACAATTTGCCGATTTGTATTTATTTTAGGACTCTTTGCCATTCTGCAAGGGTGTGTTAAGCATATCAACTATAATGATCCGAATCTGACTTTGAACAATTTTACCGAGCAAATGGCAAAAAATCTAAGTTCCCCATATTGGACAGGCAAACAGATAAACGAATGTACTTACTCTATTCCTGTTAGAATGCGGTTCTCTTCGCGTAGTAGCCCCTCACTTAACCCAATATTTAATCTTTTCATGGAATACGATAATTTTTGCCGGCTCAACAGGGGCGGGAGGATGACAAGTCAGCAGGATTACAAAAAGTATTCTTGCGTTGGCGGAGAAGGATCTGAAATATTTTCACTGTATTTCGACGGCAGGCCAGAGGAAGAATTCTATCTGAAGTCAACAGGGCATTTTTACCGAAATGGGAATATTTTTATAACAACAACTTTGTCAGTCGATAAAGAAGTTAAAGATGATTCTGATGATTTTATGCAAAATGCCAAGATTCAGCCGCAAGTCGTCGACGAAAGCGGATACTTTGAAAACGAAACTCTTGCCGAGTATCGTCTTGCCCAGAGCAAACCCCTCTTGTGCTCTAGTACACGTGAGGATCTGAGATATTTTGTAGACATTTCAACAAAGTCCTATATAGCCTCCAAGTATGTAATAAGTTGGGAGCCTCTGCCGAGAGACATCAAATACAGCAAGGACACATTTCAATTTGAGCCCAAAATTGTTGTGCGGAAACGAATATTTAACAGACTTTATCCTGGGTCCAAAATCTTTAATGACGGTTCTGTGGAAATAAAGGTTCAAGCTTTAAGTCCTAGATCCCCATGGGAAAAAGTTGTACTCCGAGCAGATCTTGAGATCAAGAACAAGACTAATAAATATATAGACATGAAGGCATTGTCCCTTCACTTTGGTGGTCGAGTTTACAATTCAGTAAATATGTTAGAATATCAAAATAAGGCCCGACGTGGTAACGATCTCACCAAAGAAGCTACGCTGCCACCAAACTCGCTAACCAAGATCAGCTTGGACTTTTCCAGTGCATCCCAAGGCGAATCCAATGGAAATATATTAAACGATCAAAACAAAATAGTTTTCGATAAAAAAACAGCAGAAAGTACCACGTTGGATTTTGCTGTGTCGGCTAAACTTGAAGTCGGTGGAAAGCCGTCAACCTTCTTCAAGACAATCCGATACACCCTCGCGGACATGTTAATTTCTGACCATGATCAACCAGAAAAACTACGGAAGCAAGAGTGCATGTTAACCGACATGGGAAGATAACCCACGATCGGCTTCTAATCTTCTTTGCCAAGTCTCTGTTTAAATTTATCTTCTGTGGAGTAAACCGTAAAAACGTACCTCATTTATAGTCTTGGTTGTAAGTATTTCTATCCTAAACACGGGAGATTGGCACAGGGTTACCGCGTTTTGGGGCAGCTTATGTTCGAAGGCCGAATATTTACTCTCAAGGGCGAGTCATTTGCTGATATTGGCATGACGGAAGGGGGTGTCTGGGAAATGGCTTTTGCAAAAGATATTGCTAAGGACTTAGGAGTACCACTTGATTTAGTAAGGAAAAAACGCAATATTGAGCTGTGCCCTGGCGACAAAGTCATTGTACCGGAAGGTGGTATGATGGGCTTGCCAATTAGATATTACGCCGTAGAGGTGATTTAACTTTTCTAGTCGAAAATGTTGGAGAAGACCTGATAATCAGGTTTAAAATATTCGCCGCCCTTGTGGTAAGTTTTTCTCTGGTAAACATCAAAATGTGTAAACTTTTATTTAATTCTTCGTAAATATTTCATCTCAAGTTTACAGATTCTTTCAAATGCTGATGTTATAAACTTTTATATTGTTGATATTATGTTGTTTTATAGCATTGTTTACACTTTTTTACCAAACAGAATGTATACCTCTTTCGCGGCGCCGATGTGGAGGTCTTCAGCCAGGCGCAGCGGGAAGTCTCCGGGCGCGGCGGCCTGAACCTCTATTTTCAGGAGTCGTTCCGCTCCCGTCAAGGGATCATCGATTTTGTAAACCGCTTCTTCAGCATGGTGATGCGGGGGGGAGAATCCGATTTCGAAATGAAATACCGGGAAGGGGACCACCTCCAACCGCAGCGCCGGGACTGGGATGGGACACCCTGTATAGAGCTGATGAGCGGCGACGATTCCGGCAACGCCGATGAAAGGCGGAGCGTCGAGTCGGCCGCCATAGCGGCGAAGATCGTCCGTCTCGTAGCAGGGCGCGACGGGACGATGGTTTACGACCGGGTAGGAACGACCGGGAATCAGGGGACAGGGGACAGGAGAGAGGGGACAGATACTGGGAAAGAAGACCCAGCGAACGGATCCCTGTACCCTGTACCCTGTATCCTGTCCCCTGCTTTTACGCCGCGCCCCCCCAGGTTCGGCGACATAGCCATACTGTTCCGCCGCTTCAGCAACCTCAAGGTTTACGAGCATGAACTGCGCAGGGCGGGGATCCCCTACTATGTGGTGAAGGGACGGGGCTTTTACCGATGCCAGGAGGTGCTCGACATCCTCAATTTCCTCTCCTGGCTTGAGTATGGCGGCGACCTGTCCGCCCTGGTCGGAGTTCTCCGTTCTCCCCTCTGCGGCATTTCCGATGAAACCCTTTACCTCCTGTCAAAAGTGGAGGGGGGCATCGGCAATTGGGAAAAGCTGTGTCACCAGGCACCAGTCACCAGTCACCAGACCCCGCTTTTTGACCGCATCGATCCCGCAGATCGTGAGCGCCTCGCCTCTCTCGCCACTCTCGTCTCCCGGCTGCGGCCCCTGCGCGACCGGCTCACCCTGGCCGAACTTCTGGAGGAAATCCTGACCGGCACCGACTTTGCCTCCACGCTCCTGACCACCTTCCAGGGTGGGCAGAAGGTGGCAAACCTGCGCAAACTGATCGAGATATCCCGTTCCTTCGCGGATTCTGAAAGGGGCACTCTCCGCCGCTTTATCAAATACCTGGCGGAACTGGTGGAAAAGGAGCCGACCGAGGCCGAAGCACTGGTCTCCGCCGAAGGTGAGGATGTGGTCCGGCTCATGACCATACATCAGAGCAAGGGATTGGAATTCCCGGTGGTTTTCATCCCTGAGATGGGGATGATGCACCCCCCGGCCAATTCCGCCGTAGTCTGTGATGAGGCATTGGGAATCGGGGTGAGAACGGCGCTTCCCGGCAGCCAAGGCAGGCCGACCCTTGCCTGGCGGGAAATAGGCGCACAGCGCAGACGCAAGGAAGGGTCGGAGATCAAACGCCTGTTGTATGTGGCAATGACCCGCGCCCGCGACTACCTGGTCCTGTCAGGTGAAGGTAGGGGTGAATGGCGCTCCTGGCTGTCCGATTTTCTGGCCGGGGATGATGCGACCCTGGTGAAATGCGTGGATGCTTCCGGACTCCTCGATGAAAGCCCGGTTCTTCCTTCGGCCGGTGAATCGACCACAGCAGTTGAGCCGGAATGGGGAGCGGATGTTATTGCCGCCGCGCTCAAGCGCACAATAAATTACACCCCTCCGCCCCCTTCCGAGATGATCTTCTCCCCCACCGCCCTGGAGGACTACAGGAACTGCCCGCGCAAGTATTTCTACAAGGCGGTCCTCGGTCTTGACGAGGGACTCTTCGCCGAACTGCTAGGCAAAAAGCATTCGGCCGGCAAATCAAAAAACGGTTTAAGCGCCATAGACAAGGGGAACCTTGCCCACCTTCTCCTGGAAAGGCTCGATTTCACCGCATCGGCCGAACTCCAGCGCGCCGCCTGTGACCGGCTCGCCCCCATCCTCTCCGCCTCCCCGTTTGACGGGAGTGCGACCGGGGTCATCGACGATATCATGGCATTTGCAGTCTCGCCATTGGCCGGGGAATTGGCTGGAAGCCGGCTTTATCGGGAGCACCCGTTCATCCTGAAACTGAAAGGTAATGCGGATTATTTTGTCAGGGGTGCGATGGACCTGGTGGCGGTCACCGAGCGCCGGGCCGTCGTGTACGACTACAAATATCTGCGCATGGAGGACGCCGACCAGGACGGGTACCGCTTCCAGATCCGCACATACATGCTCGTGCTGGCAAGGGCCTTTCCGGGAAAGGAAATATCTGGCGCGCTCCTCTTTCTGCGGGGGGGGAGCGTGGAGCAGGTAACATGCGACTTCCCCATGTTTGAAAAGGAGCTTCTGGAGATCATGGAGGGGGTAAGGTTAAGGAGCTGTGAGACCGAATTCGACCTGAGGGAAGGGTGCGACGGAAGCCACTGCCCCTTCCGCCGGCGGTGCCTGGCACAGGATTAAAAAGTATCGGGACAATACGGACACATCAACAAGTTTGATACACAACCATTCTGCTTGTCTTGGACCAACCTTATAGCAAGGGATAATAGGCTGAATCGCAATGAATGAATTGGCTGAGAGGTTTAACTATATATTTCATTTTTCTTTACTTTTTAAGGCACATAGCTTATAAATAATCAATTTTCAGCATATCTTGCCGAAAAGAAAGTTGATTAGATGCCGGAATTGCTAAACACATCCAATTACGCCATTGTCCAGTTTGAAAATGCGGGCGATTGGCTAAGCCTATCTGTCTTGTGCGGCAAATTCCTTTCGGGGCGCGACTTTGAAAAGTTGCATTCCTACCTGCAGGATGACGCGAAAAGCGCAATCATCGAAAAAAGTTACATTGACAAGGATTACCGCGACACCTTTTCAAATTTCTATTCAAAAAAGTTTGTCAAATATCCTTCTACCACCTTCAGGCTGCACTTTTTCCGTTCTGTAGTAAAGGCCTCCGATCTTTTCGCTCTTGAAGCACATTCCGAAGATTACATTGGCTACACGGTAATCAGGCCCACACAGGTTAGTTCCATAGGACGCACAATCTTCGATCCGTCGAAACTTACCAGACTATTTGGATATATTTGCCGCACTGAATACAAAGTCCATCTCTTCGGAGCAGAATTAATAATCAAAGGGTTCCCGTACATCAGCCAGGATACTGATGTGACAATCTGCGCCCATGCCGCTACCTGGATGACCTTCCGGTATTTCAGCGAACGATACCCAACCTACCGGGAAATATTTCCTTACGAAATCAGCCAGCTATCCGGTGACCTGTCCCAGGGTCGTCTTATCCCTTCAAAAGGGCTTACTGCTTTTGAGATAACGGAAATTTTCTCGCAATATGGCTTCTATCCCGAAGTTTATTTGCGAAAGAATTACGACAAAGACCATAAGCTGTTCTACCGGCTACTTTATTATTACATTGAATCCGGCATCCCGGTCGTTGCCTGCCTGCACGGAAAGCAGCATGCGGTTACGATCATTGGTCATGTCTCGGATTACACAAATCCTGAGTGCAATAATAGTGAAACCTTCCTGACTGGCTACGTTGTCAACGACGACAACTGTTTGCCATACCAGCTTGTCATGCGCAACAACGTAAAAAAGAAGGGTTATTGTTCAACATATTGCATTGAGGATATTGACAGCTTTATAGTTCCTTTATACGAAAAAATGTATCTCTCCGCGGAACATATCGAGAGAACGGTAGAAGGTGTTTTGGACCATCCTTCTTTCGGTGTTGCGGCACGTTCGCAGCTTGTATGCCGAGATCATCTGATAAAAAGGATTTACCTCACTTCGTCTAAATCGTACAAAGCGTTTCGACGCAATACGCCGCTTCCTTATCAGCTTCATCTGGCTTACGTTGAACTTGCCATGCCGAAATTCATATGGGT
>JBGQDJ010000098.1:0-8687 GCA_041495805.1 Geobacteraceae bacterium | reverse complement strand
GACCAGGAACCCGAAACAGAGACGCCGCCCGTCACCCGCGGCAATACAGGCACTCTGAGTCCGGCGCCACAGGAACTCGCGTCGACCCCGGCGCCTAAATATACGGCTCCACCGGCTGAGCAGAGATACACGCCACCTGCAACGACACCGAGATATACGGCTGCTCCGCAGTTCACGGGAGGCTCCGTTCGTGACAACAGGACAAATGCTCAGGGAGGGTACCAGGCAACCCAGCCCGCTGCCAAGAAGGGCATCGAAGAGCGTCTCACAATTCTGAATAATCTGCGCAATAAGAGGCTGATTACCGAAGAAGAGTATCGCCAAAAACGCATGGATATACTAAGCGAACTTTAAAAAGCAGGGCACAAGGGAAAACGTGCAGCGTACAGGGGACAGTGAAACCGAACATCTTCACTCTCCTCTGCACCCTGCACCCTGTACCCTGTACACTGTACCTTGTACCCCGAACGCCGACAAGGAGGAAATTCATGCAGTGCCGTGAAAAAATATACATAAACGGCGAATGGGTATCGCCTGTCGGGAGCGCTCTCCTCAATGTGTTAAATCCCGCTACGGAAAGGGTAATCGGGCGTATACCGGCAGGAACCGCCGAAGATGTTGCAAAAGCGGTGACCGCCGCACGCACTGCCGCGGAGAAGTGGGCCTCGACTACACGGGAAGAGCGCGCGGCGTTTCTTACAAAGATTCAACAGGGGTTGAATGTTCGTTATGAGGAATTGGCGACCACCATCAGCAGTGAGGTCGGGATACCCTTCAAGTATTCAAAGCGGATACAGGTTGGCCTTCCTGTGGCCGTCATTGACAGCTATGTGCGGCTTCTCGGCAGCTACCCTTTTGAGGAGCGGATCGGCCACTCGCTGGTCGTCAAAGAGCCTGTGGGGGTTACCGCATGCATTACTCCATGGAACTACCCGCTCCAGCAGGCGATTGTAAAGATCGCTCCTGCCTTGGCCGCCGGTTGCACGGTGGTTCTAAAGCCAAGTGAATTGGCTCCGTTGAGCGCTTTCATGTTGGCGGACATCGCGCACGAAGCCGGGTTGCCTGCCGGTGTTTTCAATCTGGTTCCCGGAACCGGCGAGGTAGTGGGGGAGGCCCTTGCTTCCCATCCAGGGGTCGATATGGTTTCCTTTACCGGTTCGACCCGAGCCGGAAGACGTGTGGCGGAACTGGCCGCACAGACACTGAAGCGGGTGGCGCTTGAGCTGGGAGGAAAGTCCGCTTCGATTATCCTAGCGGATGCCGATATTCCCGCCGCGGTCAAAGGGACTGTCTCGGGATGTTTTCTCAACTCCGGGCAGTCGTGTAATGCGCTTACCAGGATGCTCGTGCCGAGGCATCTTTATGAACATGTGGCATGGCTGGCTGTCGAGGCCGCAAGAAGCTATCTGGTTGGCGACCCATTCGCGGAACAGACAAGGCTTGGTCCACTTATTTCGGCCAAGCAAAGGGAAAGGGTCAGGGACTATATCCGCAGAGGGCTTACCGAGGGGGCGGACATCCTTTGCGGAGGGCCTGAGCCGCCTGAAGGGCTTGATTTCGGCTTTTTTATTAAACCCACCATTTTCGGTAACGTCCATCCCAATATGACCATCGCCCGTGAGGAGATCTTCGGGCCTGTCCTATGCATTATCGCTTACAAGGATGAGGATGAGGCCATACGTATCGCCAATGACACAATATACGGTCTGGCCGGCGCGGTCTGGTCCGGTGACGAGGAAAAGGCCCTCTTGGTTGCGAGAAAACTGCGAGTTGGTCAGGTCGATATCAATGGAGGAAGCTTCAATATTCATGCACCCTTCGGTGGCCGAAGGCAATCGGGGTACGGATGCGAACTGGGGAGATACGGCCTGGAGGAGTACCTGGATACCAAGGCAATCCAGTTCAGGTAGCAGCGCTCTAACTTGACCGTGAAGAATTGATAGTCACGTAGTGGCGACCGGGCGGTCGCCACTGCACCAGACCTGCAAAGTTTTAATTTCGCAGGTCTTGCTTTATCTTTTGCAGGTCAGTTGAAGTCTCCTTCACAATATCCCCTTGCGGTCAAAACCATTATCAGTTATTCTGAGAAAACGTTTAAAATATACGTTACAACCACGGCATTGCGCAAGCAATCGCCGTTTTTTTGAGGTCTGTGTCCCGGTCCATTATAACCCTCCTATAACCCCTCCCGGCCCTTAATCTAAGGGGATGAGAAAGGCTCCCCCTCTTAAGCTAAGAGGGGGGGGGAGAGTTATGAAGAATATGGGCAAGGTTATGGGCTGACATTTCTGGGTAGTTACAGTGTTACAATCTAAAATAAGGTTATTACGAATATATGTCGAGTATAGGGCGTAAGCCCACAGTCACATTACTCCGGGAAGAATTAGCCTTATGTCTGGCGGAGAGGGAGTCGATTCAGGCCATTGCGGGGGATGAACCCGGTTGTGTCGAGAATCCTGTCTCAGGCCCGCAAGTCGATTCCGTTTTAGAATACATGCGGGGCAAAGGATCCATGGCATTGCTGTCGCCACCTGATCTGATATGCTTTGCCCTCTCCTGTAATCTCGATTTCCATCGTATGCTGGCCTTGGTTGTAAAAGGAGAGTGGGAATGGTATGTATCGAGACGTCTGCCGGCAGGCAAATCCATTGAGGATGTCATAAGTGAAGGCCTTTCCTCGGTCCGGGAGCTCTCAAGCGGCTTCAATCCGGCCATGGACAAAGGTCCTGCTGAAAGCGGCATCTACCAACTCTTTGAAAGTCATGGCGGACTTGCCTCCCGCAATGGCTATGACGAGAAAGATCTCCGGGATTTTGTCAAACATATGATTCTTGCGGACGTCCACCTGTTTGCAGGACAAAGTCCGGAACTGGTAACTTTCATAGCCACGGAAGAGTCACGGCGGAATCTCCTGAAAGGCGCCTCCGCGGACGAGGCGGAAGAATTCTGGAAGCAAAAGCGGATATGGATAGAGCTGGAAAATGAGGTCGAGGGACTTCTCCTGAAGCTGGAGGAGCAGACATTGAGAAACAGGAAGTCGCAAAGAGAGTGGATGTCTGTCTTTGGCCGGATATATATTCCTCTCCTTGAGTCGGAATATCTCCACACATCATTGACATACCGCATCGACCGTAAGTCCGATGATCCCGATCTGACCATGGGTGAACTTAATGAACTCGATGATGAGAATCGCCGGATCGAAAAAGAACATCTGGCCAGGCTTAAAAAAAATGCAATCTCAATCAGAAAAAACCTTCCGGGGCCGGGAGGGATACCTCTTGACCATGAAGAGATGGAGGAATACGAGCAGGAGTGCAAAAAGCTCCTGAGAAAGATTTGGCGTCTTACTCATCCCGACAGGATCGATCAGGAGAAGTTTACCCCTGAGCAGAAAAAAAAGCTGCGCGCCTATTTCGAAGAGGCGGTGCCGTTCCAGGAAGGGGGACACCTGGATGATGAAGAGATTGCACTTTCCATGCGCTCCCTGGTAGTGCTGAAGGATCTCCTTGCCAGGGTGGAGGCCGTCTGGAAGAGTATGGGACTCGATTGTAACGAACAATCCGTGATCCTGGGAGAAACGCTGGCGGACCAGTGTGCATGGCTCGCTTCGCGAATCAAGGATCTTGAGGAAGAGGCAGGCCAGGTAAGGGTGGAGCTGATGGCTGCGGCAAACGATCCTGAATTCAGGGAAATGGATGCATGTCTCACCTCAACCGACCAGATCGCAATTATAAGCGAAGAGATGAACGCCAAACTTGACTGGTACAATGAACGGAACCGGCTCATGGAGCAGAGACTGGCGGAGCTTTTCAGGGAATGATACGGGCATGAGAAACGACCTTTCCATATATCCCGGACAGGGGCGGCAACTCTCCACCATGCTGGGGAGACTGGATATAGCTGTCCCGGTCAAAAAGCTTGTTCACCGTTTTCTAGGTCATACCGCCGGGATAACTTCCCTGGCGCTGGGGCCGGGCGGGAAACATATTGTGACCGGCAGCATCGACTGGACAGCGATAGTCTGGGACATGAAGAGTGCTGCGCCGCTTGCTTCTCTTGTCGGTCACGAGGCCGAAGTAAAGTCCGTGGCGTTCAGCCCGGATGGGAAACATGTCGCCACCGGCGGGGTCGATAATTATGTAATATTATGGAATGCCATGACCGGTGAAAGGCTCATGACCCTTAAGGGGCACACCTCGTGGGTCCGCTCCGTGGCGTTCAGCCCGGATGGACAATGTCTGGCAACAGGAAGCGGCGACCGCAAGGTGATAATCTGGGATGCTGCATCCGGCGCCAGGCTCCGCTCGCTGGAGACGGGTTCCTATGTCTTGTCAGTGGCGTTCAGTCCCGACGGGAAGTATCTGGCTGCGGGTGAATGGGGCAGGGAGGGGACGCTGTGGGAAGTGGCGAGCGGCAGGCGTGTCATGACCTTCGTCGGGCATGGTAAAGAGGTAAAATCGGTGGCCTTTGCCCCGGATGGGAAAACTCTTGTCACGGGGAGCGGCGACAGAACAGTTGCGCTCTGGGACACGGCAAGCGGCATGATACGCAGGAGTTTTTCCGGGCATCAGGCCTCAGTCACCTGCGTTGCCTTCAGCCCTGACGGGAAGTGTGTTTTAAGCGGCTGCTCCGACGGGACGATCTTTCTCTTTGATTCGGAAACAGGACGCAAGCTCTTTTCCCACGCTGGTCACTGTGGCGAGGTACATGCAGTGGCATTCACTCCCGATGGAGGAGATTATCTGACCGCGGGTGAAGACGGAGGGGCGATTCTCTGGAGTGCGCTGAATGGGGAACGAATTCGGGAGTTATCCGGGCACACGGCCTCTGTGAAATCACTGGCGGTTGATTCTGCCGGAAACCGGCTGGTGACGCTCCATGGGGGGGGCGCCGCGGTCATATGGGATTTTGAAAGCGGCGCAAGGGAACTAACCCTGCAGGGTGGGTCAGGCGGTATATCCGCGATTGCCCTGAGCCCGGATGGAAGCAGGGTAGCGACCGGAAGCGTCGATGGCTCCATTGATATCCGGGAAACCGGGACGGGGAGAGTTCTAGGATCTTTTGCCGGTCATACCCTGGGGATTACCGTGCTCTCCTTCAGTCCGGACGGAAAGAGGCTGGCGAGCGGAGGGATGGACAGCCTGGTATTCGTACATGAGGTGGAAAGCGGGGAAAGGATCGGTCCCCTGGCCGGCCACATGTTCTGGATACGCACTGTAGCCTTCAGTCCCGACGGGAAATGGCTTGCATCCGGGAGCACGGACAGGTTCGCCGTTGTCTGGGACGCAGCGAGCGGCAGGCGTCTCATAACCCTGAAGGGGCACAGTTTCCCCATTTCCTCGGTTGTTTTCAGTCCTGACGGGAAATGGTTGGCAACAGCGGGATGCGATCGCCGGACGGTCCTCTGGGACATGGAAACAGGCGGCCGGATCATGACATGGGAAGGGCACGGGGCCGAAATCAGATCGGTGGCGGTGAGCTCCGATGGTGAGCACCTGTTGACAGCCAGCGCGGATGGCACGGCCATTCTCTGGGAGATGAGAAGCGGCGCGACCGTCATGACTTACAAGTGGGGTGACGGTCAGCTTACATCCGCCACCTTTATACAGGATGAACGAACCATTGCGGCGGGAAGCACCGACGGCATGGTTCGCTTCTGGGACAGGGACAGCGCTGAACTATTGGCATGCCTGCACAATGTAGATGACGGATTTCTTTGGTCCGCCCCTCCTGACCAGGCGGCTGCTTCCGGTTGGTTCTTTACTGACCGACCGGATATGGTGCATGTGCTCAGATGCAGGGAGGACGGCACGGAACCGGAACCCCTGGCAACTGATGACCCGGAGCGATCCGTTTATCTGGAACTCTATAACCGTAAAGAGATGGTCATGGGACGACTCAATAATCCGGAAAAATATCAACGGGAAGTCGAGAGGATTGTCGGCGGAGTCCAGGCGAGCTGGTTGGAGACTTATGGTGAAAGGCTGAAGAATAAACAGATCAGCCACAAGGAGTGACCAGGGTACAGCGTACAGCGTATAGCGAAAAGCGCACAGTTTTTGCTAATCGCTAGTCGCTGCCTTTCCCCGTTTCCCTTTCGACGATCCGGTAAACTTCCAGGAGTGGAATCCCCGATTCACCGGCGATACGTCTGCATTCCTCGTATTCAGGCGCGACCCTCACGGTTTCCCCGCCTTCCCGCAAGACCTTGACCTTCACCGTCCCCAAAGATGTAACCCGCTCTTCCACGACCCGCTCCAGTTTGAAACGCCTAGCCGGGTAATAGCGGACGCCTATGGCGGTCGACTCGATCAGGATAATGCGGCCCAACTCTTCAAGCTTTTCCGACGGGGAAACAACAGTGAGCCGGATGCCGGGGCGGTTCTTTTTCATCTGGATCGGGGTATAGCCTACGTCGAGTGCTCCGGCGCCGAGCAGGAGTTCCATAAGAAACCCGAAAACCTCGGGATTCATGTCGTCGATGTGGGTTTCCATCACATAAATCTCATCAGAATCAAATCCCATCTTTTCTCCCTTCAGGCTGGCGATGCATCAATTCCCGTACCTGTGGCAATATACTTGACCCCATTGCCAAGTCAAGCCCAAATTATTGGTTTTGATTTTTTCTCTCCGGTTATGGTAAAGATAAATCAGATCATATTCCAATACGCATAAAATCAGTGGATAAACAATGAAAAAAGATGAGGCTTTATCGGCAGCAGTTGCGCAATCGCCACCTCAAAAAGCCTTTCCGAGAAAACTGTTTGTAGAGACGACCACAAGATGCAACATGGGCTGTTTCATGTGTGTCAAGCAGTCCCCTGGGGGAGAAAACAGTGAGGGCGAGCTTTCTGCGGACCTTTTTTCGGCCCTGGAGCCCGCTTTTCCCCATCTCGAAGCACTGGTTCTGAACGGTATAGGCGAACCGCTTCTCCATCCACAGTTGGAGATGTTCATCAAGACCGCCAAGCAGAAAATGCCGTCGGAAGGATGGGTTGGCTTCCAGTCCAATGGACTTCTCTTAAGCGAACGTCGCGCGATTTCCCTTGTTGATGCCGGTCTAGATAAGATTTGCATATCCGTTGACGCTGCATCCGCCGAGATATTTCGCAATCTCCGGCAGGGAGGGGAACTCCCTGCAATCGCCAGGGCCTTTAATGCTCTCTCTTTAGCCAGAGAGGTGTGCAACAGACCCGGACTCCAGGTGGGGATGGAATTCGTGCTGATGAAGGGAAATATGGGGGAACTCCCCTCAACCCTGCGCTGGGCGGCTGAGCATGGCGCTTCCTTTGCCATTGTGACCCATCTCCTCCCTTACGACGAACCGCATCTGGAAGAGGCTGTCTACAATACTTGTAGCGAAGATGCCATTGCCCTGTTCAACAAATACAAAACAGAGGCGAAAAGTCAGGGGCTTGATATCGACAGCTATTTCGAGGCGCGCTGGAAGTATGCCAGGAATCCGCGGGAAGAGAAGACCGTGGCCCTTGTTGAGTCAATGAAAAATGATGCGGAAAGACGCGGTATTTTCATTGACTTGAAGAAACTCCTCCGGATTGAATCGAAGAGGCTTGAGGATGTGGCAACGGTATTTGCAAAGGCGCGAGAGGTTGCCGGTGAAACAGGTCTGGACCTCCGGCTCCCAGTGATATCTCTGAGTGAAAAACGGCACTGCAGTTTCGTAGAGGAAGGGAGCGCTTTCGTAAACTGGGAAGGGAATGTATCCCCCTGCTATTTCCTCTGGCACCGCTACCTCTGCTTCGCCAGCGGCTGGTCCCAGCAGGTTCAGCCCAAGGTGTTCGGCAACCTGCGGGAGAGAGGGATACTGGAGATATGGAACAATCCGGCATTTCGCCAGTTCCGGGGAAACGTCCTTGCCTACGATTATCCGATATGTTCCAGCTGCACACTTGCACCATGCGACTATGTCCAGACCGATGAGTTTGAACAGGACTGCCATATCAGGGATGTGCCATGCGGCGCCTGCCTCTGGTGTATGGGTGTTTTCCAGTGCCTCCGCTAACCTGCCAGTAATACATGCTTATCTAAAAAGGAGAGCCGGAGTAAGGAATCACATAAGTTCTGTTTTGTCCTATAATTCATGGATAAATGTTGCCGCATGGGATATCATGGGAATACACAAGGTCAAAGTCTTTATGTGCAAACCCCAGCAACTGTCAGTGTAACCGCTCCAGGTTCAATTGCTCACAGGTTAGCCCTCTTAAAATCAATTATCCGGGAACATTTCATAAATGCCTGAATTTTCTCTTTCGAAGAACCAAAAATGCTGGTTATGTGGAGTTTTGTTGTTTACCGGCTTGGCCCGATTGCTCACTTTAGGCGCCTACCCATTATTCGATACAACGGAATCCCGTTACGCTGAAATCGCGCGTGAAATGGTCGCAAGCAATAACTGGATTACGCCCCAATTTGACTATGGCACCCCGTTTTGGGGAAAACCGCCCTTGTCAAGCTGGGCAACCGCTGGTTTTTTGGAATTGTTCGGCGTAAACGAGTTCGCCGCCCGCTTTTCATCGTTGATGTTTGCACTCGGCATACTCTGGATGACATATCGATTGGCGTTAAGGCGAGAAAACCGTGAGTTTGCGCTAACTGTTGTCGCAATCCTTTCGACCTCGGCACTATTTTTTGTTGCCGGCGGCTGCGTTATGACGGACCCGGCCTTG